>JBCBKQ010000040.1:0-28539 GCA_038521595.1 Cyanobacteria bacterium J06627_28
AAAATCTAAGCTCCTAGCTAGCCATCGCCTCAATCGGCAGACGCTCAGCCATGACCAACCGGAAAATGCCGTATGGATTGACGTGAGCATAGATCAGCGGCGTCAACGCCCGCAGCTCGTCCGGCCCCATCTTCTGCATCCACTCCGGGTCAGAGAGTACCTGCTGAATCAGCAGCGTGTTGATGTAGACCAAGCTGATTTGGAGCAGATGCAGGCAGAGCATGGAAACCTCCTGCAATGCCACCCGGCTTGCAGTAAAATCACCATTCTTGGCATAGAAAATGAAGTCGTTGGCACTGTTCCAATTCTCAACGACATTGAGTCCTTCCTGAATCTCTTGCCTGACGCGCTCATCATGCAAGTAACGACACAAGAAGATCGTTTTCACCGCTCTGCCTAGCTCCGCTAAAGCCAAGTAAACTGGGTGCTTGGCATTGTTGCGGGTAAAGCGAGCGAGAATCACCTCCGGGTCTGCGGTGCCCTGCTTGAGGGCAGTGGCAAACTTGACCATCGCATCATACTGCTGCCGAATCAGCCGCCAGCGAATTGGGCGATTGATAATTGACGTCAAGTTTTCAAACTGTTGCTTCTGCCCCTTCTCTGGCAGATAAAGCTTCTGCTTTTGAATGTTCCTAATCCGAGGCATTAGCTGAAAGCCAAGCAGATGGGCAAAAGCAAAGCCAACCTCACTCTGGCCATGCGTATCCACATAGTTTTTATCGACCGACATCTTAGTGCAGTGCTGGAGCACACCCTTGATCATTGAGGCCACTTCAGAAGAAGAACAGCGCTTGAGCTGGGAATGAATACAAACAGCATTCTTCTCTACATGCCAGTAGATCATCACCCCGCGCCCCTTATAGCGAGCGTGCCACTCGGTCATCAGATTCTGGTCCCAGGTGCCAAACTGCTTTGAGTCAGAGGCGCAGGCAGTGGTGGCCTCACCCCAAATGTGGGGCAGTCTGACGCGAAAAATAGCGTTGGCGACATCACCAATTGCCTGAGAGAGAGCGGCTTTCGAGACAAACTTGCGCTGAACATAGCGCAGGTCAGGGGTGCTGACGCCATGCTCACCGTGAGAGATCCGCTTAATGCCGAGATTAGTCCCTGTTGCGTAGAGACAAAGCAACAGCCGCTTGCGCAACTCCTCCGGGGCCAGCGCTTCACGGTTGCCCGTACTCTTGAAGTGCTCGGTAAACTGAAGCCGCATCTCCGTCTCCTTCAACACATCTAGCAACGGCACCGTTGACCAGCGATTAGCAATCTCTTGCTTTAGTGCCTGCAAGTGTTCTGGCTCCGGCTGCTTGGTCACTGGCGTCAAGTGAATCCAATCACCGCGATTGTTGAGGATCTTTACCTTGGGATTCTCAGGCAGTCCCTGATTGAACTCGGTGAGTGCCTCTGTCATTTCTGTCTGGAGCTGATCAATAAAAGGCGCGACCTCTAGCGGTTGCTGAAGCTTTTGGTAGTAGTGCTCTCGCCTAGATTCAAAGTCTTGAGGCAGATCGTCATCTGGATTGCGATAGCGTTTAGCCCCCTCCACCCACAGCTCCTTACAGCGCAGCTTTTCACGCACGGTGCGCAACACACCCAGCTCATAGCGGGCGCGGTCAAGCTCGGGTTCACCCTGCTTCCCGATGACCATGACAGCCTCCTGCCACTCGTCATTGAGTACCCCGTCCATCGGCACCTCGGTCTCGGCTGGATAAGGCTTCGTGCTGGGCAGCTCAGCCAAGGCTTTCAGCAGTTTGATAGCATCTAGCAATGGCTGCAAATTCAGGCTGTCAGAGCGAAACGATAGGGCCTTGAGAATCAGCGGCAGTAGGCGGCGATAGTAGCGAGTATAGGAACGACGCATCTTGGCATGGAGCCGTTCTTTGAAGCTTTTGCCGCCCTCACCTAAAGTCTCAACGACAGTCTCTAGCTTTGCTTCGTTAGCCACGGGATAGATGACGTCTTGAACTGTACCCTCTGGCTGAGCCAGGGCCGCCACTGCAATCTGGTAGAGCATCTGGTCATGATTCTCGCTTTCTTCGGCGGTGGCAATCATCTCAGAAGCAGCACGCTTGCGGCTGCGGCTTTCTAGCTTGTGGACTAACAAAATGAACAATTCGATGATGCTATCAACAATCTCTTGCGACCGCTGGGAACAGAACGCCGACAGCAACAGATAGCGAATGGGGTCGGGATGTCGCCGAATCTCTGTGAGCGACTCGGTTTCGACTCGCTGCCGGTAGCGCTCTAATAGCTGCTCATTCAGGCTCTCGAATAAATCTTTTGGGAGCGCCAGGTCTTCAATTGTTTTTAGCTTTGATAGCTCTGCTTTCAAGCTTTTGAGGCCGACGCCTCCGGCCTCTTGTTTGAGCTGATTGAGCGGGATCTCATCAGCATCTAGAATCCACGAATCGGACTGTGGTCCGGTTAGTCTGTCCAAAGCCCGACGGCACTTAGCGGGTAGCTGCTCGACAATTGAGTCGCACAGCTGGACCTCAAACTGGTGGTGAGATGAATTGATCAGACGCTCGATTTGCGCATAGGTCGGTGGTTCTATCTTGCGGACTCTCAACTCTTCGTAGAGCAAGGCTTTAAGTCGTCTTTCATTGACTGCCTGTGGCACCACCTCGTCTATCAGCCACTGACGCAGGCTGTCGAACTCGTTTTTCCGCATCCGATGAAAGCCATGCAGCTTGCGGATTTCAACCCGGTGCCGCTTAATGCCCCGACCTTTCCAGTTGTACTGCTCGTAGTCACCTTCATCTACTGACAGTTGCTGTGCGACAAAAGCACGAACCACTCTCGGTATCTCGTTCTTCTTCTCAGGGAAACGCCCTTTCAACTGAAAAAACTTCAGCAGCAGTGCAAAGCCTAAGCGATTGACACCGTGCTTCTGACGAATTAGTTGATGCTCTTCCCTGTCAATGCTCCAGTGCTTAACCAGTTCATGATTTTCCCACTTTCGTTTCATCCTACGCCTCTAGAGTCACGTCTCTAGTGAGCGTAAAACGGCAGCAGGCTACATAAGCCAGACTTATGATTCAGCGATAATATCGACTTTTCGCTTCACAAAAATCAGCGCCTGAAACCTATATATATCAATTGATTTGAGCTTATGGCACTTCGTTGCAGCTACGCTTGCAGCACCCCTATAACGCTGTACTAGCGAGTGTAGATGGTTTGATTTTTCGCTATCCAGAATTAGCAGGCCGTATCATGGAACGGATTGTTGATTAGATAAAGCTTATTGTTCAAGATGTTGTTTAAGAAGGATGAGAGCATGGCAATCCTTAATTTAGACAGTTGGAGAGACACCATTGAGCAGGTTTTAACTGAGTATGCTGCTATTCCTTACTCATACAGTGATGTGAAGAAGGCGACTGTCTTTGACCGGGTCCGCGATCAATACCTCATTTTAGTGGTGGGCTGGGAAGGACACCGCTATGAGCATGGCTGCACCGTCCACATTGACCTGGTGGAAGATAAGGTCTGGATTCAGCGAGATGGCACTGAAGACGGTGTTGCTTTGGATTTGGAAAATGCAGGTATTCCAAAAGAGCATATTGTTCTGGGCTTTAAACCGCCTGAAGTGCGTCCAATGACTGGATACGCGGTTGCTTAATCGCAGAAACTAGGCTAAAAGCTTTCGTTGAAGTTGTTAAAACTATGTCATCACTATCTGAGCAAATTGTGCAACTCGTTCAAACTTTGTCAGATGAAGAACAACGACAGGTACTGCTTTTCGTTGAGTTTTTGGAACACAAGCAACAGAGAAATACATCGACAGATTCTACGTTTGTGCAAGCTTCTCAAGATGTTATCCAGAAGCGCCGCGATGCCTACCGCGAGCTGACTTAAACGAGCGAGTTGAAGATGACACAGAGCCAGGATAGAGAAGAGACGATAGAGCTGACTCTAGACATTCAGTTGGAGTATATTATGTGGCTGACACAAGCGAGAGCTAGACAATTGATGGTGGTTTGAGATGGCTCGTCGAATTTCTAAAAAATGCATAGAATGTGCGCAGCTAAGTGCGGCGGATGCGCGGCAGCTTCATGGAAAGGGGAAGACAGGCGATGGCTGCTGGCACGACAAGCGTTGTCCGAGCAGGCGTTCTTACTATCGCAATCGTCAGCGGCTAAATGAGCAGCGGCGGTTGCAATATCAGCAGCAGGTTTCTGGTGAGGCTTCATCAGGTAAAGGGCAGGTGGAGACGGTTTCGCTGCCGATGGCCGAGAGGTCGATGCCTTACGCCAACTTATACATATGGAGGGAGAAGCGGAAGGACGCGCCAATTCATGCGATCGCAGCGACTGTGTTTCAAAATGGTGCCAAGGTATTGGAAGTAGCACCGATTCACTGTGCGGGCTATCGCAAGCGTCAGCTAGAAAGGTACGTGCAGAAAGATATCATGGGCTACCTGAAAGCACGGTTTGGTATTACATTTTTTGCAGATGAGATTCGGTTAGAGCCGATTGAATGTCCGATTGCGGGATGCCCGTGGGGAGACCGGTTTACGGCTTCTCAAGCGCAACAGCCAATACCGGCGAAAGTAGACGATAGCTAGAATGGTGCTGCTGTTGTATTGCCTCTTTTCAGAATTGCTTACTTTATGATCAATATTGCTACCGTCGAAGGATTGAATCCATATGATTTCTGTCCCAATTACCCTAGAGCAGCTGATTCAAGCCGTTAAAAATCTACAGCCTGAGGAACGTTCTCAAGTTGCGAAGGCGCTAGTGCACTCAGAGCTAGAAGCTGGTTTGACCGAGTTGATTAAATCGCTTTACAACGAGCCGCCCGCTGACGACATTAGCAATGAAGACATCATGGCTGAGATTAAAGCTGTTCGTCAGCAGCCACAATGAATATGATGCGAGTCGTCATTGACACGAACATCTGGATTCGCACTTTGTTGAGAGGCCGGGTGACGTTGCCTATCTTGGAAGCCTTTAATCAAGAGAGGGTTCAATTGGTGATGAGTCAGTTCCTATTTGATGAACTGCATGAAGTTTGGCAGCGCCCTCGGCTTCTTAGGCATATTGATCGTGCTCAGGCGCTCTATCTAGAAACGCAGCTAAAAGAACGTGCCGACTGGATTGAAGTTACGGCAGTGCCACCTAATTGCCGTGATCCTAAAGATTTGCCTGTGTTTGCAACGGCGATTGATGGCAAGGCCGACCTTATCGTTTCTGGAGACGATGATTTATGCGCAGATGAAATATTGAGAGCAGCGATGGCTGAAAGAAGGATTCAGCTACTGGGCGTCAATTTCTTTTTGTCTCGATTGGCCGAAGCAAGGGAGGGCAGCAATGGCAATTAGTGTACGGCAACTAGAGCTGGACTTGGAGGTTGCCATAGAGGAAGCCTCAGAGATTCCTGAGAATGCGGATGTGCTCAGTCTTTGGCATCAGTTTGAGGGTGAACTAGCCGGACTAGAACAACGCGATCATCTTAGAGTTGCAGGTGATATTTTGGTGCGACTAGCAGGCCTCTGCGAGACGAAGGCTGAACTGCTTTGGGAAGACTGGCAAGATGCCCACAATGCTGAAGGGCCAGTAATGAGTGGGGACTGGCTTCAGGGACTTACCCGTCAGACACAGGAGCTGGACTTTTCAGACCTGGTGAATCGTTCATACTGTACAAGTAGCAATCTACCGAATGAAGACAAAAACGACGAGGACTCTGTTGCTGGTGAGGCCTTGAAGCTGTCGGTATTGGATATGATCGATGCGCTGGAGGCTACTGAGTTAAAAAGTCAGGCATTAGCCGTTTCTCATGCTGAGAATGTATCAGACTGGGTGGCGGCGTTAGCCGATAGGCAAGACGAGTCGCCACAGCGGTTGGTTGATCTTCAGCAGCAGTTGAGGATGCCGTTGATAGAAGTGTGGATCGCAGCGCTGTTAGGTGGATTTGAACTAGAACAACGTGGTAGCTTTTATCAGACGCAAGATGTCTGGGTGAGCCAGTGTCAGTGATGTTAGTGGGTTGTTTAATGCTGAGAACTGTTGATGAATAAGCAACAAACACCCATTCAGCGCTAACTAATACCTTGTTCTAATTGCTCTGGTCAGCATTGGAACGGGCATCCGCTGGTTGTTTGATGTGATGGGTCGATGAGGCTCCAGCGGCTGTGGCCAAATTTGTCGAGAGTTTCTACAGCGCAGCTTTGGTCAAAACGAAGGCTGCCGCTGCTTGCGCCACCAAATTTTTCGCAGACGGCGCGGTGCGAATTTGCCAGAGAAAAGTATGCCTGCACAAAAGCTTGGTGCTGGGATGCTAGGGTCGGTGGCAGGTGGGCAAAGGTTGGGCGGAGACGTTTCCAGATTTTCATGAGGCTGGCGTGTTCCCAAGACATTAGGCCACTGAAGTTGTTTGAGGCAACCTGGGGTGGAGCCATGGTGGGGCGCACGGTCTCTTCGTATTGGGCTTGGGTGAAGCTGCCTGCGAGTTCCATGGAGGCTCCGGAAGCAAGGAGTAGATTGGTGGCAGCGGCGAGTTCTTGTTTTGCTCGAGAGAAATCGCCGAGAGCGAGATAGGCCTCAAAGCGATTGAGACTGAGTATCAGGCCTTGGATGTTGATGAAGAAAGACCAGTGGAAGCCTTGCCAAAGAGATTGAGGGGAAGATAAGGAGGGGATCATTATGAAAGCTGGGGAAGGTTAAAGGTGCGAGAGAGGAGATGAATATAAGCAGTGAAGCCTTGTGTTTGTTGTTGAATATGCTGTGGATTGAGTGTGGGGGTAGAGAGACGGAGCGTAATGAATTTATGGCAGTTGGCAAGCAGGCCGTGGGTGAGGCAGAGAGCCGTATCTGTGGGCGTTGAAGCCTGGACGTGAGTGGTACAGAAGTAGGTGTCGTAGTCGTTAATAGCGGCAGGGGTGAGGGCGGTTTTGGTGGTGATAACCTGAGCGGGCGTTGTTTCAGGTTGAGGGAGCTGGTTGAGAGCTTGAGTAATTTGGGTTTGGGCTTGAGTGAGGTCTGGGTTTTGGAGGGCGGTGAGGAGCGATCGCAAACTTTGTTCAATCTGTTGCTTTTCGGCACCTTTTAGCTCGCAGGTGATAGGGATATCCCAGGGCGCGAGTAAGTTTAGGGTGTCGAAAGAGGGAGCTGAGAATGGGCACACAGGAGACTCTCTGGCGCTAGCTTGAGGCAGTGATGAAATGAGCGTATTACTGAGGAAGTTAATCATTGGCAGACTGAATCATCAGAGGAATGACTAGGACGCTGAGGGAGAAGATGTTATCTCTCCTGCGCTTTTCAAGCTTTGAGGACACATATCTGTCCAGGTTTTGGCAATGTAGGTGAGGCAGTCTTCTTTGGTGCCGGTTGTGCCATCGGCGTGCCATCCCCAAGGGATTTCTTTATGGGCGGGCCAGAGGGAGTAGCGTCCTTCGGTACTGATGACAACTCGGTAGATAGGTAGGGACATGGGTAAGTAGGGGCGTAGGAGCGTAAGGGGAAAATTAGTTGGCGAGATTATAGATATTCGAATTTTTGAAGAGTAAGCAGGCTTTGTTGGAAGGCTTGGTAGATTGTGTTTATATCGGAGTCGCTGTGAGCGGTGGAGAGAAAGCCGCCTTTGTCGCCGCCGCGTAAGTGGATACCGCTATTTATTAGGTGATAAGAGAGTAGGTTAGTGGCGAGGGGAGAGAGTTGGCTTTGGGTGAGCGCAATCGCAAAAAATGAGCCAAAGTGAGTGAACTGAACAGATATATTAGCTTCTGTCGTAAAGGCGTTTAGCCGTTTGACAAGAGCGGCTGTTTTTTCGTTGAGAGTTGTTTGTAGGGTAGCGCCTTGGGCTTTGATCTGGCTGAGGGCAGCGTGGGCGGCGGCAAGAGAAAGAGGATGCTTACAGAAGGTGCCAGCAAAGAAGGTGGTGGGAACGGTGGGAGCGGAGTCGTCGCCAAACTGCCAAGGGCCACCATCGATATGGTTTAGGTAGCGATCGCTGCCCGCAATAATAGAGAGTGGCAGGCCGCCACCAGCGATTTTGCTGTAGGTGGCTATGTCTGAACGAATACCAAAGTGTTCTTGTGCCCCGCTGGGAGCAACCCGAAAGCCGGTGACCATCTCATCAAAGATGAGGGCAATGTCTGCGCTTTGAGTGAGGCTGCGCAGCTGGGTTAAAAATTCGCGCGGTTGTAGTTCGGGGCAGCGGCTCTGAACGGGTTCGACTAGGACGGCGGCTAGGCTTTCCTGGTTTGCCTTGATGGTATCTAAAGACTTTAAATTGTTGTATTCTAAGACAATGACGTCACGGGCGATCGCCTTGGGTATGCCTTTCGCCGCAGGCACTGCCCAAGTATTAATCCCCTGTTGCAGCAGCCAGCTAATTGGAGTTAGCCATGGCTTTTGGCTGGCGACTCGCACAGCTTTTTTGCGAGCATATTCGCTCAAAGGCGCTCGCATGAGAGCAGTGTCAAAGTGACCATGGTATGAATTAGTGAAGACGGCTATTTTACTGCGCTGGGTGGCGGTGCGGGCGATACGAACGGCAGTCATGACGGCTTCAGTACCGGTATTGCTGAAGGCGATGCGTGGAAATCCGGTGAGTTCGCTGGCAAGCTGGGCAGTTTGCCCCACTAGCTCAGGCTGTGGTCCGATTTGAATGCCTTTTTGTAGCTGTTGTTCGATGGCCTCTTTGATAAAACAGGGATTATGGCCAAAGAGGTTGGTGCCAAGGCCCATCAGAATGTCGATGTATTCATTCCCATCGATGTCCCAGATTTTAGAGCCGTGCGATCGCGCGGCAACAATGGGGTAGCACATCTCCTTAGTCTCAGGCGAAAAGTTAAAGCCAATAGAGCTTTTATCGGCTAAAACAGATCGGTTGTCGGCCGCAAACTGTTTTGATTTCGCCGTCTTTTGGGTGTATCGGGAAATGAGTGATTGAAGATGCTGCGACTGAGTCGCTGGGGCAGTTGCGGTCATCGTAAACTATCCTCCTTTTGGCGGGGCTTTTTAGCGATAAAGTGTGCTGAGTGATTGCTGTCTATCTCGGCGCTGCCATCGATGGTTAACATGGAGACTTCTGCAAATCCAGCAACCTGTAGAGCTTGTTTTACTGCTTCAAGGTTGTGCCCCTTAACGGGGTATACCAGCTCCTTTTTTACCCAGCTGGGTTCTAGCCAATGAAAATTTTGTATAAGTTTGAGCCGAAGGCCAATGAACCGAGGGCGGCTTAGTAGCTGGTAGAGGCGTTGTCGTATTGCAGAGTGCCAGCTTGTAATCGCGCCGTTTGCCGATTGAGGTGCCTGGTAGATAGTGACTGTAAAATCTCCTTCCGAAGCGGCTGAGTTATAGTTTGGCGTAATCATCCAGGCATAGTCAGCGTCAATCTCGCCTTCGGTTGGTTGGCTGTGCCACCAGCGCGCAAGCTGCTGTGGATGGTTGAGATCAAAGGCCAGCAGTCCTCCTGAAGAGAGGTTGGCATAAGACTGAGAGAAGACCTGGGCCAGATCTTCCATCGTCATGATGTGATTTAGCGAGGCACTGGTCGAAAAAATACCGTCAACTGGTTGAGAGAGGTTGAACGTGCAGGCATCTGCACAGATGTACTCAGCAGCGGGTGCGTTTTTATGAGCGTAGGTAAGCATCTCGTCTGAGCTGTCTAACCCAGTGACCTGGTAGCCTGCGGCTAACAGCGGTGAAATTAGCTGACCCGTCCCACAGCAGAGATCTAGCACCTTTGCGCCTTGAGGCAGATGGGGCAGAAAGTGACTGCGAAGAAAGTCTAGCTGAGGCTGACTGTATTCGGGGCCCATGGTTTGGTTATAGAGCCAGGCCCAATTGTTGTAGTCAGTAGACATAAGAAAACGTGGAAAGCTTGATGATTGTTTCAGTGCTCGCGAAGGCGTAGATGGCTGTTGAACAACTACTCACTATTGATCAGTTTTCGGGTCATTTTTTGTAGGTAAGTGTTAAACAGGTCTTGGTCGAGTGGCGGTAAATCAAATGGGGCATTTTCTAAATAAGAGTAGGTATTGGCTGTACTAAAGGGAATTTCTTGAGAGGGCCGGGTAGAACGGTCAGACTGGGCTGGGCCAGATACTTCTAACGGTGGGATATTTTGACGAGAAGAGAACAGCGCGACCAGTGGATACAGCGGATGGTTCGGATCGTTGTGGGCAATCTGTTGAAGTTTGTTGTGCCAGACGTGATAAGGGACACGTTCAATGGCGTATCCGGCTGACTGACAAGCGTTGAACAATAGATCAGAGCTGGCAGGACGTGGATGAATCAGATGGAAGGCTTTGCCTCGTGCGGTAGATTGCTGTGCGAGATACACAATTGCCTTGCTGGCATAGTCTACTGGGAGTAAATCGAGGGGGAGATTCCCCTGGGGCGCCATGCCGGATTGGATATAGCCCTGCATGAGGCGATAGAGAAAGTCGTTGGGGTTGTAAATGCCGGTTTCGCTGTGGCCGGAGAGAGGGCCGGGTCGATAGATGGTGACGGGAAGGTTTTGATCGCGCGCCTGAGTCACCAGCTGTTCTGCCACCCACTTACTACGGTTGTAGCCACCAGCGGGTACAGGATACTGGCTCAGATCGTCTTGTTCATTAATGCGGTGCTTCCCCGGCAGAGGAACGGGTGGAAACACGCTCAGGGTAGAAATGTAGTGAAGGGGCTTTGGCACACCATGGCAGGCAAGCTTTAGCACTTCTACAGTGCCGAGAACGTTAGCTGCTCGAAGCTGAGCATAGGGAGAGAGATGATGAACCTGAGCGCCATTGTGATAAATGGTGTGAATATTATCGGCTAGCTGGTAAAAGTCTGTTTTTGATAGGCCCAAATAGGGCTGAGATAAATCACCCACAAGGGGAATCACCCGATCTGCAAAGGTGCCTTGCCAGATACCATAGTCAGACAGGCAGGCTTTAATCTTTTTCATCCCTGCATCAGATTGATCCTCTCCTCGAATAAGACAGTAGATGGTGGCAGGCGTTTGCTGAAGAAGTTCGTATAGTAAAAAGGCTCCTAAAAAACCTGTGGCGCCTGTTAGAAGAACAGTCGTGGCAGTCTGTTGAACTGATGGAGATGTAGCAGGGGTAATGTCAGCAGGGGTAATCTCTGGCGGTAGTGAGATATCTTGTTGCCAGTCAGGTTCTGTGGCCTGCTGAGAGCCTGTCGAATGAGAGTTTGCTGTAGTTGATGAATTTTGTCCCTTAAGAAGAGCGATAATGTCGGGCTTGTGAGACTTGATTTGAGCCGTCAACGAGGGGGTGAGCTTACCTTTTGGCGCATTGCAGCGCAGGGTGTCATCCTCTAGCCACAGGCGGATGTCGAGAGATTTGAGCTCGGTGAGCAGTATCGTTAGAGAATTGGCTGAGGATTCCTCTGCGTTGGCACGCGCCTGTTGCGCCTGTGGCGTCCGAAGCGTGACAATTTGTTGTGGGGAAGCTGAGTGGGCATCACTGAGGGTAGCATTCAAGTTGGGCTGATAAGTCACTGGAATAGGAGAGAAAATGCGAGCTGATACAGATTTTGGGGTGAGTTCGATTTGTTTTTTGCCAAAGGGGCGATCACACAATCTTCCTTGGGCGCGGCAATGCTCTACCAGTTGGTTAGATTCGACCATGGGTGTATCATCTGGCGCGTAGTCAATGGAGGTAATGTAGGTAAGCCAGGGCTCTTGTCCCATGGCATAGACGCATACCTGAGCCGGGTTGAGACGGTCGATGAGTGCCTGGGCCCGCTCAGCATTGGAGCCATCTAGGCGGCGAGCTTGGGCTTGGCGATGGGGAATAGTTCCTAGCAGAAGTGGAGCATAGGCCCAGGTGAAGGGGGCACCATCGCATTCCATGCCGATAAACAACAGATCGAGATCGCCAAGCAAATGATGAATATGATCGTAGAGCTGAGGGGCAAGATTGTTGGAATCAGCGGCACATAGAATAGAGCGACCCTGAAGCTGGATCCAGTAGGCGGTTTTTGTGGCGATATTCAGATCGCCATGCTCTCCTAATACAGGCAGGCTGATAATTTGGCCGTCTGGCAGCGGCAAGGACTCTAGCTCATCTAGTGCGCGGACAGAATTAAATCCGATTTGCTGCAGGGCAAGCTTAAGAGAAGGATCGAGCAATGAGCCCTTTTGGCCGCTGGGCACCACAACCGTGCCAATTTTATGGCGTAGCTGCAAGAGCGTTTCGAGCATGACGTGATCCTGATGGTTATGGGTGATCAGGGCATAGTCGATATGCTCGGGGAGATCTGCATAGCTAAAACGCTCAACGCCGCCAGCGTGTTCGTAGCTCACCAGCGGATCGCACAAGATAGAGACATCAGCGGTTTCAATCAGAACGCAGGCATGGCCCATATAGCGGACTTGAATGCCATCGCCCAAGTAAGCCTTAGACGGATGGGTCGATGATGGATGAGGCGGAGTTTGAGTAAAAAATGACTCAAAGAGCGTGCGTTCTTTCGGTGAGAGGTTGAACTGTTGCGCGATCGCATCCACTGAACCTGGCACAAATCGCATCTGAAACAGCTGGTCTAATCGACTATCTGCAAATGGGAGAGACAGGAATAAAGTGCCCTCATTTGGTAAACGTGGCGTACTCATAACAAAGGCACGATGATCGCCGTCGCCTAGGCGCAGTGCTACGCTTTGCCGATTTGGATCGTAGTACTCACTGCGGTAGAGTAACCCTTCAATAAAGCGAATATTGGGATGATTCTGTGCGTCGTAAACCAGCTCTATATAGCCTTTTAGCGCTTCTGGTAGCTGGGCGTAGAGTGGTTCTAGGGAGTCACCAGCAGGGTGATTGTTTAGCTGCTGTTGAAGCTGCGCGATCGCACTACTTAGAGAAAACAGCCGGGCCTGAGTTTGTTTTGTTCTAGCTAGGAGCGATCGCACGTCATCAACCCGGCTCGGCGGATGCTGAATAAACGGACCACCTAGCATCGCCGGATTTTTTAGTGTTTGCTCATGCACCTCCGGCGCATCGACAAACGACTGCATCACCTGACACTGGGACTCGCTCAGATAGCGAGCCGAAATTGCAGGCGGAATGAGATAGCTCCAGGCGTACCACTGATCGATTAGTGGCTCAGCAATTACATTGGGCTTGAGATAATAGCCGTTGGATGGATTCGTCATGGAGTGGCTCATAGGGCTATCTCCTCCCGGTCTTCGTCATCACTCACAGGTTGCTGCATTTGAGTGAGATACTGTTTCTGTTCAATTCGCTGTGCGAGGGCTGCAACGGTTGTGGCCTCAAAAAGATCAACAACCGTGATTTCGACAGAAAACTGTGTCAGCAGTTGAGCCACTAGCTGCGTCGCCAGCAGTGAGTGGCCGCCTAGCTCAAAGAAGTCATCGTAAATGCTGATTTCTTTTACAGAGAGCACCTGAGAGAAAATTTGAGCTAGGATGCGTTCTGTTTCGCTGCGGGGAGAAACTTGTGGCCGGGTTGAGACAGCAATAGGCGCTGGGAGCGATCGCATATCGACCTTGCCATTAGGCGTGAGCGGCAGCGCGGGCAACCACATGTACACAGACGGCACCATATGTTGAGGCAGGGTTTCTGCAACAAACTGTCGAATATCTGCCGGATCAGGCTGTTGGCGGCTGATAGATACGCCATAGGCCACCAGCTGTTTCACATTAGAAACCTCTCTGACCGTAGCAACGCAGGCTTTGATATCTGGATGAGCGCGCAATATGCGCTCAACCTCTCCGAGTTCAATGCGAAATCCTCGAATTTTGGTTTGATTGTCGATGCGGCCTAGGAGCTTAATGCGACCATCTGGGAGGTGGGTGGCGAGGTCGCCAGTTTTGTAGAGAGTGGGGAAGGAGGGGAGTGCACTTCGGCTACGCTTGGTGGCCGGAGGTGGAGGGGAGTAAGAAGACTGGAATGGATTTTGGATAAAGCGTTCGTTAGTGAGATCTGGTCTGTTGAGGTAGCCTCGGGCGAGTCCTACGCCAGCGATGTGGAGTTCACCTGCGACGCCGATGGGGAGTAGTTGGAGATTGTTGTCTAAAATATAGAGCTGTTTGTTGGTACTGGGGAGCAGGGTCGGGGTGGCAGGGTGGCCGTTGCCGCAGGGCACCATGCTGGCATTGACGGTGGTTTCGGTGGGGCCGTAGGCGTTGATAAAGAGACGGTTTTGGCTCCAGGTTTCTATCAGCTGGGGGGTGGGGGCTTCTCCGCCGACGAGCACCATGCGCAGGTGCGGGAAGTATCGGTAGGGGACGCTGACCAGGGCCGAAGGAGTTAGGGTAATGTGAGTGACCTGATGTCGCTGGATGAGGTCGCTGAGCCCTGGGCCTGGTAGCAGCGCTGTGGATGGAGCCAATAACAACTTAGAACCACTGGCTAGAGCCATGATGATTTCTGGGATGGAAGCGTCAAAGCTAAAAGAGAAAAACTGAAGAATACAGTCGCCAGGGCGAACGTCACACACTCGAATTTTGTCTTCGGTGAGGTTAACCAGACCACCATGCTCAATGAGAACGCCTTTGGGTTTGCCAGTGGATCCGGACGTGTAGATAAGATAGCCTAGGTTCTCGGGAGTGACGTTGCTGATAGGATTCTCTATCGACTGCTCACTGGGCCACTGAGTATCTAGGTTAATGCGTTGGGTATCGATCTCCGAGTGAGCCCCTGAGTGAGGAAGTAGGTGACTTTGAGAGAGTAGTACAGGCACCTTAGCATCCGTCAGCATGTAGTTGAGCCGCTCAGTTGGATAGTTGGGATCCAGCGGCAGATAGGCGGCCCCTGCCTTGAGGACAGCGAGGAGTGCAACAATCATGTCGAGCGATCGCTCTATGCAAATGCCCACAATCACTTCAGGGCCAATGCCTAATGCTTGCAGATGATGAGCTAGCTGATTGCTGCGCTGGTTGAGCTGCGCGTAGGTGAGAGTTTGTGGCTCGTCGCCTGGTGTATTTGGATCGAAAATAAGTGCGATCGCATTTGGCGTTTTCTCTACCTGCGCTTCGAACAGGTGATGAAAACAAACATCCTGGCGGTACGGCTTTTGGGTGTCGTTCCAGTCAATCAGCTGTTGTTTTTGTTCTGCTGGTGTCAGCATGGATAGCTCAGCAATCGGCATTTTCGGATTGGCAACAATGGCTGTCAGCAACGTTTGAAAATGATCCACCATGCGCCGGATGGTCTCTGGCTTAAACAAGTCACTGTTATATTCAAAGCCGCCCACAATACCCTGTTCTGTCTCGTAGAGATCGACACTTAGATCGAGCTTTGCGGTGGTAACTGCCTGGGGCAGACGCTGGAAGGTAAGCCCTGGCAAATTTAGCTTTCCTGTTGGACGATTCTCTAGGCGAAACTTCACCTGAAATAGGGGGCTATAGCTAAGGTCTCGCTCGGGCTGAAGCACTTCAACTAGCTTTTCAAAAGGGAGATCTTGATGGTCGTAAGCACCTAGCGTTGTCGCTTTTACCTGATTGAGAAGGCTCGCAAAGTCGCCCTGAGGGGATAAGTGAGAACGCAGCACTAGCGTATTTACAAAGAGTCCGATTAGCCCTTCTACCTCTGCCCGGTGACGGTTTGCAATGGGTGTGCCCACGACCAAATCTGTCTCACCCGTATAGCGATAGAGTAAGACCTTGAACGCGGCCAGTAGTGTCATAAACAAAGTGACCGAATGAGACTGTGCTAAATCACGCAGCTGAGCACTCAGCGAAGCAGAAAGAGAAAACTGCTCGACTGTGCCCTGGTAGGTTTGGACCTTGGCACGAGGAAAATCTGCGGGCAGCTGCAGCACAGACTGGCTCGCATCGAGCTGATTACGCCAGTAGTGGAGCTGGGCTTCTAACACCTCTCCCTGTAGCCAGTTTCGCTGCCAGAGGGCAAAATCAGCGTACTGAATGGGTAGAGACGGCAAGATGCGCTCTGATCTGTCTGATTGGCCACTGTCTAACTGGCCCAGGAGAGCTGTGCGGTAAAAGCTAGCTAGCTCCTGGATCAAAATTTCCTGCGACCAGCCGTCGGCCACGATATGGTGAACCGTAAATAGAATAACTGAGTGACTATCACTGAGCTTGAGCAGGGTGACGCGCAGCAGCTGATCTTGACTAAGGTCAAAGGGTTGTTGTGCTGCTGCGATCGCAGCCTGTCGAACGGCGGTTTCTGACTCCTCATGGTCTGTCAGATCTTTCTGTTCTATCTCTAGGGGTGCAGGCTCAGCTATCTGCTGAATCGGCTCACCTGCAACCGTGACAAACCGCGTGCGCAAAATTTCATGACGACGCACAATTGCCTCAAGACTCTGGGTAAAAGCGCTAATGTCTAGATAACCCTCTACCTGAATAGCCATCGGTAAATTGTACACAGCAACATTAGGCTGCATTTGGTGCAAAAACCACAGGCGCTGCTGTGCAAAAGATAGGGGAATCGTCTGCGGTCTCTTAGCAGCTGTAATTGATTCTGTTGTTCGGCTGGCAGCTTGTTGCTGACTCGCCTGCCGTAAAAAAGCGATAATCTCTGGCTTATGAGACTTTAGCTGTGCATTGAGTTCATCAGTTAATACTGCTTCTGGGCCGCTGCATCGTAGGCGATCATCCTCTAGCCATAGCTTGACTTCCTGGCGAGATAAATCGGCTAGAAAGGTTTCGATAGGCGTCTCAATGAGGGATTGAGGACTAGCGGTTGGCTGGGTCGCTGATGTCATAGGTCTATCTCCTTATGGCCGGGGGTGGACTGTTGATGGGCGGGCTGAGCGGCAACTTTGAGGGCGTCAATGTGGGTGGCAAGGGTCGCTAGGGTGGGATATTCAAACAGCCTCTGGAGCGGTAGATCGAGATCGAACTGCTGTCGCAATCGCGTATTGACTCTGGTTGCTGTGAGCGAGTGCCCGCCTAGCTCAAAAAAGTTGTCGTCGATGCTGATATCTGGCTGCTGGAGAACTGTTGTCCAGATAGATGCGATCGCTTTTTCTGTTGCATTGCGCGGCAGATTTTTCTCTCGCTGGGTAGACTGGAGCGGCGGTGGGAGCGCTTTTCTATCGAGCTTGCCATTGGGCGAAAGGGATAAAGCAGGCAGCGCGACAAAAACAGAGGGAATCATCACAGCTGGCAGTTGTTGCTTAAGAAATTGGGACAGCGATCGCTGCCAATGACTGTCTGCCTTATTTTTTGCTTCTTCTACACTACGGACAAGGTAGGCAATCAGTTTTGGCTGTTGTGGAATATCCTCTCGAATGACGGCTACGGCCTGACGAATCTCATCATGGGCGCAAAGGGCCGCTTCAATTTCGCCAAGTTCGATCCGAACTCCTCGTAGTTTGATTTGAGTATCTTTGCGACCGAGATATTCAATAGCGCCGTCTGGGCGGTAGCGGGCGAGATCTCCGGTTTTGTACAGGCGGGGAGTGGGCGATGCCCTGAGCGTAGTCGAAGGGGGAGTAGGGAAGTAGGGAGTTTGAAATGGATTAGAGATGAAGCGCTCTTTAGTAAGTTCTGAGCGGTTGAGGTAGCCTTTTGCGAGGCCTATGCCTGCAATATGCAATTCGCCAGGAACGCCGACGGGCAGAGGATTTAAGTCATCATCTAAAATGTGCAGCTGAGTATTGGCGATGGGATGACCAATAGGGACGCTATTGCTGTCGGGCTGACACTGCCATGCGGACACGTCAATTGCGGCTTCGGTCGGGCCGTATAAATTGTGTAGGTGAGTATGGGGAACCCGTTGGAAGAACCGGTCCTGCTGTGAAACAGACAATGCTTCACCGCTACAGATAACATGTTGCAGTGTCTGGCAATGCCGTGCATCAGGATGCTCTAAGAAGGCCGCTAGCATACTCGGAACAAAGTGGACAACAGAAATCTGTTGCGCTTGAATCAGGTTTACGAGGTAGTCGCTGTCTTTGTGTCCATCTGGCTTGGCTACTACGAGGGTTACTCCATTAAGCAGCGGCCAGAAAATCTCCCAGAAAGATACATCAAAGCCTAAGGGTGTTTTGTGGAGGACTTTTTGTTCTGGGGTGAGCGAATAGGTCTGCTGCATCCAGCAAAGACGGTTGACCAGCGCTTTGTGAGTATTGATGACGCCCTTGGGCTGACCGGTAGAACCCGAGGTGTAAATGACGTAGATACTGCTGTCTGGTTGGAGCGTGCGAGATGGATTTGTTGTGGGATAGGCAGCAAGTGCAGGTAGCTCATTTAGCGTTAGCTCAACGGCTGCGTCACGGCGCATGTAGTCTAGCCGTGCGGCTGGGTAGCTGCTATCGAGGGGGACGTAGGCCGCGCCTGCTTTAAGAATGCCGAGCAGCGCGACAACCATTTCGATTGAACGATCAATGGCAATAGCGACTCTAGACTCGGGGCCGATGCCCTGGGACTGAAGATAATGTGCGAGCTGGTTAGCCTGCTGATTGAGGGATTGATAGGTGAGAGATTGGGCGCTGTCTAATTGGGCGCTGTCTGGCGGAGTGTTAACAATTAGCGCGGTCGCGTTAGGCGTTTTCTCCACCTGTGTCTCAAATAAATCTGGCACCGTCTGTTCAAGTGGATAGGTCTCCACAGCAGTTTGATTCCAACTAGCGAGCTGTTTTCTTTCAGCGGCACAGAGCAGCGAAATCTCTCTGACTGTGCGCTCTGGAGTCTCCATGAGTGCAGTAAGCACATTGCCTAAATGACCTAAAAACCGGCTAACTGCCCTTGTCTCTAGTCGATCTGTCTGAAATTTAGCCGTGATGGTGAGTCGATCTTCCACACCGACCAGCAGCGTTAGAGGCAGGTGAGTCCATTCATCAAACTGAACACTTTCTAGGGCAAGATTAGCTTGATTGTTTTCTGTTGATCCTTGAGTAAGGTTGGCCGCCACCGGATAGCTCTCAAACACCAGTAGGCAATCAAACAAACTGTTGCCATTATTTACCCAAGTCTGTAGCTCTCGTAGCGAAATATATTCGTAGGGTGTGGTGGTGGCTTGCTGCCTGTGAAGAGACCCTAGCCACTCAGCGACGGTCGTCTCATGCATCAGCTGCACCCGCACTGGCAGCGTATTAATAAACAGCCCAATCATGGCTGTCGCGCCAGCTAGATTGGCTGGACGGCCCGCACAGGTGGCGCCAAATACGACATCGTCTGCATTGCAGTAGCGACACAGCACAAGCCCTAACGCTGCCTGAATTAGGGTATTGAGGGTAATTTTTTGAGACTGGGCAAAGGCTTTGAGCTTTTGGGTGAACTTTGCTGAAAAAGGACGCTGCTGCTCGGCGAGCAAGCTTTGTGGGGAAGCTGCTGAATTAGGTTGAGCTGCCTGAATGATGGGTAGTTGAACGGAGCCCTGCCATCCAGATAGATAATCTTTCCAGAAAGATTTGGCAGTCGCTTGATCTTGTTTCCCTAGCCAGACGATGTAATCGCTGTAGGCAGGCGCTGTCGGTAGAACAGGCTGCACTGAGCTAAGAGAAGAAAAATAACGTTGGAAGACTTCTTTGAGTACCAGACTGGCCGACCAGCCATCGAGAATTAGATGGTGATAGCACCAAACCAACAGATGGTGATCTTCTCCTAAGTTGACCCAAATAAGCCGCATCAAGGACGCACTGTTCAGGTTGAAGGGTTCACTACGGTTGCAGGCAAGCAAAACAGATAGCTTGGCGGACTGTTCTTTTTTAGACAGATGTTTCCAGTCTTGGGTTGACCAGGACATTGAGCCCTGGCGATAGACCACCTGAAAAGGCTGATCGCGCTGTTCCCAGTAAAATCCGGTGCGAAGAATGCTATGACGTGCGATCGCACTTTCCCAAGCCTGACGCAGCCGCGATTCTGCTATCTCGCCAGAAAGTGTCAGTACCACCTGCGGCACATACGCCCCCGAAGCGGGCGCTAACAAACTGTGAAACAACAGACCCTCCTGCATGGGCGAAAGCGGATACATATTTTCAATCGCAGCAGACATTATCCTTTCCCTCCTATGCTTGAGAGCAGCGCATCTAGCTCACCCTGGTCTAACCCCATCTGCGGGAAATCTGTAGGACTATAGCCTCTATCTGCATCGGCAGACAGGCAGTAGTCAATCAGCGCACTGAGATGCGAGAGATATGCCTGCGCCCATTGGGCAATCGTCTCTGCCTGGTGACAGTGACTGCTGTAAGTCCAGTGAGTGGTGAGAACGCCTTTGCTGACAACAGCGTTAACTTCTAGCAGCACATCGCGGGCATCTTGTGGACTACGGGCGGCACCTGTAGACTCTACGGCTGGCGAGAAGAGTCCCTCGGCAGAAAAGAGCTGGTCGGTTTGCCCCAGGTAGTTGAAGCGCACAGGTGGTTCAACAGCAATGTCTACCAGGTTTCTTGTCAGCTCCCCGCCTTGGAGGTATCTCAATATGCCATAGCCAATGCCCTGATTAGGAACAGCCCGCAGCGTCTCTTTAGTCGCCTTAATCAAAGTGCCTAAGTCGTCTGTGGCAGGCAGATTAAACAGAACAGGGTACAACGTTGTAAACCAGCCAACTGTCCGAGATAGGTCAAGATTTTCTGAGCGGCCATGGCCTTCTAAAGAGAGTCGCATAGAGGCGCCAGCTTTTGGGGTGAAGGCTAGCAGTAAGGCCGTCAGGAGAATGTCTTCTGTGCGAGCACTATAGGCTTCAGGCAGTTCTTTGAGCAATCGATAGGTATCTCTGTCAGGCAGCACAACAGAATATGTCTGGGCAGACGCCATTGTGTTCTGTCCGTCAGGAAAATCAACTGTAAGCGGCGTACCGCGCTCAGAGGCGACAGATGTCCAGTAGGCAACTTCATCACTAAAGTCAGCCGCTTTTAACTGTTCTACCCAGGATTTTACCGATTGAGTTTTGAATAGAGACAGCTCATTGGATGCTGATGGGGACGTTAGCTGATGGTATAGCTGCTGTAAGTCGCTGAGTAAAATGCGCCACGAAACGCCGTCTGTTAGAAGGTGGTGACAGGTGATAAAGAGACGATATTCTTGTTTATCAGTATCTTCTAGCTCGAAATAAATAGCCTTCCATAATGGGCCAGCACTCAGATCAAAACTGGCCTGGGCAGATTCGGCCTCTGTTTGAATGAGCTGAGTGCAGTTGCTGGCATGTCCTGTAACCACGCTTAGTGGAACAGAGTCTGATGGATCAAGATAGCGCTGCTGCCAGCGATTATCAGTGTGTTGAAACGTTGCTCTCAGTCCGTCGTGATGCTGCATTAGCAGTTTGAGCGCCTGGGTGAGGCAGTCTATCTGGAGCGGCTGACTGCTGCTGAGCAGCACAGACTGATTCCAATGGTGTGGCGCTGTCAGCGGTAGCTGGAAAAACCACTGCTGCATAGGCGTTAGTGGGACGCTGCCAACAATCGCTGCTTGAGAAACAGACGGGAGAGATTGGCCTTGAGCAACGGTCGCCAGCTGGGCAATGGTGGGATTTTGGAACAGATCTCGCGGAGAAAACTGAAGGCCGGATTGTTTCGCCTGGGCAACGGCTTGAATCGCCAAAATAGAATCGCCGCCCAGCTCAAAGAAATTGTTGTAAACATCTACAGGCTGATTCAACAGCCCCTGCCATATTTCAATGAGCGTGCGTTCAGTTGGCGTGAACGCTGCACGAGTATTCGCAGAGAGGCTAACAGCCACTGGGGCCGGAAGCGCCTTGCGATTGATTTTGCCGTTGGGCAACAGCGGTAAAGCGGCCAAGGAAATGTAGCGCGCCGGGAGCATATAGCTTGGGAGCAGCGTTTGGAGATGCGATCGCACACTCTCTACCAAAGCTGACGAACCTGGCAAAGTCTGCCCCGCATCAACACCTTCTAGTTCACTCACATTCGCTAAAACCAAGTGTGCTACTAGCCGACTATTCTCTTGCTCATCGATGTGAACACTGGCTGTCGCTTGAACAATGTCGGGGTGCTTCAGCAGCGCAGCTTCTACCTCTCCCAATTCAATCCGGAAGCCGCGAACCTTGACCTGACTATCTATTCGCCCCAAGAAATCGAGCTGACCATCTGGACGCCGCCGCACCAAATCACCTGTGCGATATAGGGGAGAGGCTGAGATATTCTCTAAGGTGATAAATTTCTCTTTTGTCAGCTCTGGTCGATTCCAATAGCCTTGAGCTAGGCCACTGCCACCGAGGAAAAGCTCGCCTGGTACGCCTACAGGAACAAGAGCCTGGTAGTCATCGAGCACATAAGTTTGTGTATTAGCGATGGGCTTGCCGATAGAAACAACAGGATCTTCTAGGGTCAGCAAGGTGTAAGTAGAGTATGTCGTATCTTCTGAAGGGCCGTAAAGGTTATAGACCTGCTGAATAGAAGGCTGTCGATATAGCTGCTGGACAAGCGCCGTAGGAATGGGTTCACCTGCAAGGTTGATGGTCGTGACGCTTGTGGGCAGGCTGCCCAAACGGATGAGTTCTGCGATCGCAGTGGGCACTGTGTTTATTAGCGTCACCTGCGGCGCGGCAGGATGTCCCGGCAGCTGTAAGACATCTTCTGCCAAAATTACGCAGCCGCCCATGCTTAACGGCACAAATAGTTCAAAGATAGACAGATCAAAGCACACCGACGTCGCTGCTAGCACACCAGAGAGCTGATCTGGCGAATACACTTCGTTAGCCCATTGGACGAGCGCCACCGGAGAGCGATGTTCTATGGCAACGCCCTTGGCCTGTCCTGTGGAGCCAGAGGTGTAGATAATATAGGCCAAATCTTTGGGCGAAACAGTTATTTTAAGGGCGACATCGACTATATCTGTAGGAGACTTTTCACTATCTACTTCTTCTATAAGCAGTGTGATAATGTCACCACCGCTGATTTCCTTATAGCTTTGCTGAGTAATCACAGCAGCCACCTCAGCATCTTCTAGCATGTAGGTTAGCCTGCTCTCTGGGTAAGCCGGATCAAGTGGAACATAGGCGCAGCCGGTCTTGAGCACTGCGAGAATGGCGACAACAAGCTCAGCCGTGCGCTCAAGACAAATGGCGATACGTGAACCAGGAGAAATGCCCTGCTGCTGTATATAGTACGCTAGCCGGGTTGATCGGCGGTTGAGATCCTTATAGGTGAGGGTTTCAGTCGATGTGATGAGAGCAGTTGCGAGGGGCGATCGCACTGCTTGCTGCTCAAATAGTTGATGCAAACAAACATCAGTTGAATAGGATTGGGCCGTGTTGTTCCACTGTTCGAGCTGCTGTTGCTGCTGCGGGCTGACAAGCGATAAAGACTTTACGGGGCGGGTGGGAGACTGTGCGATCGCTTCTAGCAGAGCACAAAATGCCTCCGCCATTGCGGCAATCGTGCCAGCCTTGAACAAATCTCGGCGGTATTCGAGTTTGCCGCTGAGGACAGTTTCAGCGTCTTCTCTATTTTCCTCTGCCATAGACAGCGTGAGATCGACCTTCGTGGCATGACTATCTAGCGAGATAGGTTCCCAATCAAAGCGATGGCTTAATTGCTCTCGTAAACCGACCGTTAATGGCTGCATAGCCTGCCAGACAAACATCACCTGAAACAGGGGCGAGTGACTCCAGTTGCGCTCTATCGGAAGTGCTTCTAAAATCTGCTCAAATGGAACATCTTGATTTGCGAAGGCTTCTAATGAAGCTGTGCGAATCTGACTGAGCAGCTGCGTAAAACTCAGGGTTTGATTCTCTTCTGACGAAAAACGCCCTCGAATCACCAGCGTATTCACAAACATACCCAGAACATTTTCAAGCGAAGGATGAGGCCGCTGAGCAATAGGAGAGCCTACTAAAATATCTGGACAGCTGCTGTAACGGTGTAACAACAATTGGAAAGCTGCCATCAGGGTCATGTACAAGGTTGCACTATTTTGCTGGCTGATGCGGGTCAGGGCCGCCGTTACAGCAGGCGTCAGCTGAAAACGATAGGTGCCGCCATCAAATTGTTGTGTTGCGGGTCGAGGGAAATCTGTCGGCAAAGGCAGTAGCGGGGGCACCTCTGCTAGCTGCTGTTGCCAGTAATCCAGCTGAGAAGAGGTGTCTAGCGTTTGTTGCCAAACGGCATAATCTACATACTGTACAGCGAGCGTCGGTAGTGAAGGTGACTGTTTTGCCTGAAGGCAGCTGTACAGATACACCAGCTCTCTCATGAGCAAGGTGACAGAGGCCGCATCGGCAATAATATGGTGCAACACGATAGCCACGACATGAGACTGTTCTGTCTGCGCAGAGATAACTTTCACTCGCATTAAGGGTGCAGTGTCTAAAGCGAACGGAGCGGTTACAAATGGCTTTAGTAATTTTTGAATCGTGACTTTATCCAGCGGCTGATGGGTTGTTGCTTCCTCTATTTTGGGTGCGACCCTCTCTAGAATCTCTAGCTGCGCTGTTCCATCTACTTCTTGGAATACGGTGCGCAGCTCTTCATGATGCTGGCAGAGCTGATCAATAGCCTGTCGTAACAGTGATAGTGACAGCTCACCCGTAAGCCTGATAGCGGCTGGAATATTGTAAAAAGGACTCTCTGGCTCTAACTGTGCCAGCACCCACTGCCGCTGCTGAGCGTAAGACAACGGCAGTGGCCCGCTTCTTGCAATCGGCTCAATGGCAGGTTGGGCGACATTATCTCCAACACTATCAATAGCCGCCGCAAAATCCGACAGTGTCTGACTCTCAAACAGCACTCGAAGAGAAATAGATTTTTGTAGGGTGGCTTCGAGCTGAGCAATCACCTTTGCGGCCAGCAGAGAGTGACCACCCAGCTCAAAAAAATTATCGCCAGTGCTAACACGTGCCACCTGAAGAATCGTTGACCATAGCTGAGCAACTACTTTTTCGGTTGCTGTTTTGGGTTTAATGAAATCTTCTTTAGCAGCTGCGCCTACAACAGGCTGAGGGAGCGCCTTGCGGTCAATTTTTCCGTTTGGCGTTAGCGGGAAGTCCTGTAGCAGCGCGTAGGCTGTCGGCACCATGTAGGCCGGTAGACGCTGTGCGAGGTGCTGGCGGATATTGCGAATATTGTTTGTTGTGGCTGACTGAGTGTTAATGTCTGGCCACACTTTGCAGTAGGCTGCGAGCTGAGGCTCACTCGTATTTTCTTGGTAAAGCGCCACCACGGCCTGATCAATATCTGGATGTTCGGTGAGTGCGGCTTCGATGTCGCCTAGCTCAATGCGAAAGCCGCGTAGCTTGATTTGATGATCAAATCGGCCCAAATATTCGAGGGTGCCGTTGGGGTGGCGGCGGACGCGATCGCCCGTTTTGTAGAGAGTGGAGGAGTGGGGGAGCAGGGGAGTGGAAATAAATTTATTGGCAGTGAGTTCTGGGCGGTTGAGGTAGCCGGAGCTGAGGCCAAGCCCGCCGATGAGCAGCTTACCCGAAACGCCTGTGGGGACGGGCTGATGATGTTCGTCTACGATGTAGAACTCTGTATTGTCAATGGGGCCGCCGATGGGGACAAACCCTTGAGACAACAAATCCACACTGAGCTGAATTGCGCTTGACCAGATTGTTGTTTCTGTAGGGCCATAGAGGTTCCACAGTTCACGACCACAGGGCAATAGCTGCTGTGCAAGTGGCAGACTAAGCGCTTCGCCGCCACAGAGAATCTTGAGATCGCTAGCGCCTTCCCAGCCACCGTCTAGCAGTAGGCGCCAGGTGGCCGGGGTTGCCTGCATGACGGTGATATTGTCGCTCCTTAGGTAGGCGATCAGGCGATTGCGGTCGCGCACGGTGTCCGCATTTGCGATAGCTAACCTAGCACCGACTGTCAGCGGTAGTAACAACTCCAGCGTAGCAATATCAAAGGCGACTGTCGTTACTGCCAGCAGTGAATCTTCTGCTGTGATGCCAGGGACTTTGGCCATCGAAGATAGCAGATTTACCAGGCTGCGATGACGAACGGGGACACCTTTAGGCTTACCTGTACTGCCGCTGGTGTAAATGATATAAGCCAGATCTTCAGGTCTGACTGTCGTATTTAAATCGTGAGTAGGCTGCTGTCGAATCTCTGCTAGTTTCGCTTTGACATCTAATATTTTATGTTTAGAAACAAGTGATTCAGCGTCTTGTAAATGACCTGTCAAAGAACCCTTTTCTTCTAAAATGAGGGCGACTTTCACATCTTGCAAAACGTATTTTAAGCGATTCGCAGGATGAGTGGGATCTAAGGGAATATAGATGCCGCCTAGCTTTAGTACTGCAAGCAAAGCAATCACTAGCTCTGGTGAGCGATTCAATGCAAGAGCAATCCGGTCACCGGGCTGAATACCCTGGGCTATAAGATAATGCGCTAGCTGATTAGCCTGCTGGTTTAGCTGTCGGTATGTCCAGAGTTGCTCAGAAAGAGAAACATCAGAGAAAACATCATTGGCTTGGATAGGATAAAGGGAGAGCGCGATCGCATCCGGTGTCTTTTCTACCTGCGCTTCAATGAGTTGATGAGCACCCAGCTGTGGAATGTCTACATGCGTTTGGTTCCATGTCTGTAGCGCTGCTATTTCTGAGCGAGTCAGCAAAGGCAGTGACCCAACAGGGGAGCTAGGTTTGTCAACGATCCCATCTAGCAGCGTCTCAAAACTGTCTGCTAGTCGCTCAATAGTATCGCCGTTAAACAATTTTGTGTTGTACTCGAATACACCTGTCAGCCCAGTATTGCTTTCGTACATGTCTAGGCTAATGTCAAAGCGAGCAGTTTTGTTGTCGAGTTCTATGGGGGTTACTTTGAGGCTGGATAGCTCAAAAGAGACTTTAGGCGTGTTATGGAGAATAAACATCGCCTGGAAGAGCGCATTATGGCTGAGCTGCCGGTCAATATCAAGGGCATCTACGACCTGCTCGAAGGGAATGTCTTGATGACTGTAGGCGTTAAGCGCTGTGGCTTTTACTTGCTGCAAGAAAGTCTCGAAAGATTGCTCAGGGGTAACATTGGCACGGAAAACAAGATTGTTGACGAATAGGCCAATGAGATTTTGGGTTTCGGCGCGATCGCGGTTACTTACCGTAGAGCCGACTAAAATATCTTGCTGACCTGAGTAGCTAGCGAGCAGCACCTGAAAAGCGGCTAGCAGAGTCATGAATAGGGTGGCGTGCGATCGCTGTGATAGCTGAGTGAGTTGTTCGCACAGAGGCGCAGGCAGTGTAAAGGAATGCTTGGCTCCGCTAAAGGTCTGCACTGCTGGTCTTGGGCGATCTGTTGGCAGCTGCAAAACAGCAGGTGGGTTGGCCAGCTGCGTCAGCCAGTAGTCTAGCTGGCCAGCGCTCTGATCTGCTACGTGCTGCTGCTGCCAAGCTGCATAGTCGCCATACTGGATTGGCAGCTCTGCTAACGGACTTACCGATGGCTTGTTGGATTCAGATGTGGACGGTGCTTGAGCGAATGTCTGGTAAAGTCGCGCAATCTCTTTCATCACAACTCTAAGCGACCAGTAGTCGGCAACGATGTGATGAATCACCAGTATTAATACATGCTCAGTTTCACTGAGCCTCAGCAGCTGAGCACGTAATAGCGGGCCATTCTCTAGGTCGAATGGCTGCGCAATCACGGCCTGAAAATGAGGCAAAAGGCTCGACGCCAAAGTATCTTTATCTGCATCAGCCGTCACCGGAACCTCTACCGAAACATCCACCACGGGCAGCTCAATGGTTAGCTGCGGTTGAATCTGTTGGGTTGGGTCGCCGTCTATAGTCGCAAACTGCGTTCGCAAGATATCGTGCCTAGCAACAATCTCGTTTAGGCATCGCTGCAAAACTTCTACCTGCAGTGCACCTGCAAGCTTGAGCGCAGCTGGAATACTGTACACTGCTTGCCCCGGCTGGAGCTGGTCTACAAACCATAGCCGCTGCTGGGCAAAGGAGAGCGGCGCAGTCTTGCGATTAGGCTTATAGGCAATGGCGGTTTTTCTAGCAGATTGCTGACTGGGTTGTTCAGCGGATGGTTTATCAGGTGCTACTGTTTCCGACCCATTAGACGATCCGTTTGATGCCTGTTGCGCTTTTCTCTGCAATAGCTTGGCTAGTAGCTCGCGCTTTTGGGCCGGAGACAAATTTGATAGGTCAGGAGTATTTGGCGGTTTCATGGGTTTACCTCCTGACTGCTATTTGACATTTCTTCTATCAGCCCATCAGTGAACTGATTGCTCTGACCTACCAACTGCTGAAGCATGTCATCGACGGCTTCGTCTGATAGCTGGTCAATGTTGATATTGTCGTTGGCCTTTACTAGCTGTGCCTGCTTTGCAGGAGTAAGCGAGCCAAATAGCTGAGCAATCGTCAGTTCTACGCCAAAGGTGTTTTGCAGCTGAGAGAGTAGCTGCATGGCAATTAGAGAATTTCCTCCCACCTCAAAAAAGTTGTCATGAATGCCAATTTTTTCCGCTGCTAGCAGCGTTTGCCATAGCTGTACAATCGTCTCTTCGGTGGGATTAGTCGGTGCTACATAGTGGGTCGCTGACGACAAATCTGGCTGTGGCAGGGCGTGGCGATTTACCTTTCCATTAGCAGTTAGGGGCAGCTGCTCTAAAATTTGATAGCGAGTTGGCACCATGTAGGCAGGTAGCTTTTCGCTCAGGTGCTGTTTGAGCGTATCGACAACAGACAGCTTTGAGGGTTGAACAGTTGCCATCCACTGTTTGTTCCAGTTAGGATCAATACCTCCGCCAATT
>JBCBKQ010000041.1:0-28522 GCA_038521595.1 Cyanobacteria bacterium J06627_28
CGCTCCGGCCACCCCTCCAGAGGGGATCTACTTCAGGCTTTGAGGTTAAACGCGATCTATTGCAGTCAAGCAATGCCACACAGCCAGGAAGAATCCCCTCTGGAGGGGTGCCCGCAGGGTGGGGTGAGTCGGTAAGCCACGCAACGCAACGATTTTAGAGTCTTGGACTTATGCATACACCGTAGCGTAGGAACCGAGCAGGTTCGATGTTTTACGGTTTTCGATGTCTTACGATTGAGGACCATTATTTCTCTTTTTCTGTTTCCGAAAGCCACTGCGCTGCAAAATCAGCTTTTGCCTAACCCGGCCCAGGTCTTGCAAATCAATGTTGCGATCTGTTTCGTCTACAATTTCACCCGTGAGCACCTCCAGCGTGTCTTCTAGGGTGACCACGCCAGAGACGCCGCCGTACTCATCTACGACGACCATCAGATGCTCGCGCAGTGCCTGAAAGGTTTTGATCAGGCTGTCAGTTCGCTCAGTATCTGGAACGTAGTGCACCTGCCTCATGAGGCTTTTAATAGGTGCATTGGCCTGCCCCTGCACGAGCGCCCCTAGCAGCTCTGCTTTTAGGGCAACGCCGATAACATGGTCTAAATCTTCCTCAATGACCAAAATGCGCGTGTGCTGTGAGCCAATAATTTCATTTTGAACCTCGCTCAAAATGGCATCGCCTCTGATAAAGGTAATCGCAACGCGAGGGGTCATGATGTCTGCGGCCATCAAATCATTGAGCCGAAAGACCCGATCAATCATTTCTGCTTCGTCGTCTTCGATCAGGCCTTCTTGGTAGCCCAGGGTCGTCAGCAGGCGAATTTCTGATTCGTTGGTAACTGGGCCTCGGCTGCCCTTTGTCAGTGGGGCCATCAGCTGCTCTAGCAGCCAGGTGAGCGGCGTAAAGAGGGCTGTAATCCCTCGAATGGGAATGGCGACTAGCAGTCCGATGGTTTCGGCATACCGCTCGCCGAGGGTTTTAGGCAAAATCTCGGCAAACAAAATGACCGAAAAGGTAAATAGCGCTACGACAATGCCTACTCCCGTCGACTCGAAGATAGCTTCGGCAAAGGCGCCAACGGCAATACTGCCGACAATGTTGAAAATATTGTTCAGGATGACAATGGTCGCAATGGGACGGCTGACATGCTTACGAACATTTAAAAGCGCGATCGCACTGGGGCTAGATTTGCTTTGGGCTAGCTGCTGCGCCCGTAGGAGCGGGATAGACAGGAGTGCGGTTTCTATGCCAGAGCAAAGTCCGGAGCCGATAATGACGACTAGAAATGCGATCACAAGTTTAATCATTTAAGTGGGTTTCTCAGCAGCGCTGAGCCCTAGAGTGCGAGATAGAGAGTAAGCAGGAAATAGTAAGCAGGAAATATAGTGTGATGGGTTAGCCGAAGACCTGATGGTTGAGCCTATTGTTAAAACCTATGGTTAAAACATATCCATTTTTCGTGATTGGTGTAGGGTGTCATTCACGGGCATCGCTGATATGATGCTTGCTAAACTGTGTTTCGCCGACTCCTCAGGCTTGCATTCTCCTTATGAGTGACACCATCTTAGATGTTCAAGGGCTAACTATTGAATTTGCCGCTGGTGAAAATACCACCGTGCGGGCGGTGGACAATGTGTCCTTTCAGCTGCAGCGTGGGCAAACCATCGGCATTGTGGGTGAGTCGGGCTCGGGTAAGTCGGTGACCTCCTTGGCCATCATGGGCCTTGTGCCCGATCCGCCAGGTAAGGTCACAGGTGGACGCATTCTCTTTCAGCCACAAGACCGGCCCCTGGTCGATTTGCGACAGGTGCCCAAGCACAAGATGCGCCAGTATCGGGGCGGCCAAATCGCCATGATTTTTCAGGAGCCCATGAGTTCCTTAAATCCGGTGTATACCTGTGGCTTTCAGCTAATAGAGGCGATTTGTCAGCACCAAAAAATTTCTAAGCGCCAGGCCAAAGACCTCGCTATTTCTCAGCTACAAGAAGTTAAGCTGCTGCCGCCAGAAGTCAAACTATACGAAGAAATTCGCGAGGAACTTGGCACTGACAAGAGTGCGGTCATTACCCGCGAAGTGCAGCGGCGTCAGCAGGCCATGCTAGACCGCTTTCCTCACCAGATGTCTGGTGGCCAGATTCAGCGATTGATGATTGCCATGGCGCTGTCGTCTAATCCCACGCTGCTCATCGCCGATGAGCCGACAACGGCCCTAGATGTGACCGTGCAGGCAACCATTTTGGACCTGATGCGTGAATTGCGCGATCGCAGAGGCATGTCCATGGTGTTTATCACCCACGACCTTGGCATCATTGCTGAAATTGCCGATCAGGTCGCCGTCATGTACAAAGGCACAATGGTCGAAACGGGCTCTGTGGCCGATATCTTCGAAAAGCCGAGCCACCCCTATACAAAAGGTTTACTGGCCTGCCGCCCACAGCCAAGTCAGCGCTTGAAGCAGCTGCCGACGGTGTCTGACTATATGGAAGTGGTCGTCAGCCCAGACGGTGAAAGTATTATTACCGCAAAGCCGCAAGGCGACACGGGCCCAGGCTTGCCCCCCATTCGAGAGACCAGCCCTCGGGAAATGCAGATTCGCCTGGAGGCTTTGCAAGATGAGGGGCCACTGCTGACCGTTGAAAATTTGAAGGTGGGCTATCCCGTATTTGGCGTCTTTGGGGGTGTAGAGCGTCATGTCATGGCGGTAAATGACGTTTCTTTTCAGGTGTATAAGGGTGAGACCTTTGGTCTAGTTGGTGAGTCGGGCTGTGGTAAGACGACGCTGGGCCGTTCTCTTTTGCAGCTGATTAAGCCCATGGGTGGGCGAGTGTGGTTTGAAGGGCGAGATCTCACTCGGCTGAGCAAAGGGCAGCTGCGTAAGCGTCGCCGTGAAATGCAGATTATTTTTCAAGACCCGTACAGTTCACTCAACCCGAGGATGAGTATTGGCGCTGCGATTTCAGAGCCTATGAAAATCCATGGCGTTATGCGTGGTAAGCGTAACCTCAAAGAACGGGTCCAATATCTATTAGAACGTGTGGGCCTAGACCCCAATGCGATGAATCGATATCCGCACGAATTTTCTGGTGGTCAGCGGCAGCGTGTGTGTATTGCTAGAGCCTTGGCGCTGAGCCCTAAGTTCATCATTTGCGATGAGTCTGTGTCGGCATTAGACGTGTCTGTACAGGCACAGGTGCTAAATCTGCTCAAAGAACTGCAGGAAGAATTTAACCTGACCTATGTCTTTATCTCTCACGATTTGGGTGTGGTGAAGTTTATGAGCGATCGCATCATGGTGATGAACCGTGGCCGCATCGAAGAGATTGGCCCCGCTGAAGACATTTATCAGCGTCCTCGCCGCGACTATACTCAGCAGCTCATTTCTGCGATTCCTGAAGGCACCCTAGAGCGCATTCAAACCCTTCAGCTAGAGCGAGAACGTCAAAAGGCCTTGCTGTGAGGATTTAGGCGCTTAGCGCTGATGCACAGCGTTTTATGCACGGCGCCTTTATGCACAGCGCTTTTTTCACAGCGCTTAGGTGTGTCCTTGTTGCGGTTGATATTTGACGTTGGTAATAAAAATTAATCACTAAACCCGTTGAGTCTACGTCCCTTTTCGGGTGCTAGTTTGCATTGCAAAAAGATAGCCTAGACATCTAGCGCCCATTCAATCACTCTGTGTGATTCCACGGAAATCCGGCAGCTTAGACGTTAGCGACTACCGACAGCTGTAGGCCTAGTGCTAAAAGGCGCTAAGTGTACCTCGGGGCGCTTTTGGCGTAGCCTGCCCCCGGTTTATGGATTAGTGCATCGCTATATACGTAAGCAATTTCGACTACGCCTTCTTTCCATTGACAGCATGTACCCAAGTTTGCAGACGCTTATTCAGGCGAGATTACGGGAATGCTATGTCTGCAACTACATAAGCTATTCAAACTTGTAAGCATTTCCGCTGTAAGAACAGCCCGCTTTGTTGTTCTTTTTGCGATGAGTGCTTGCGGTACGAGTCTTTTAATTTTATTTATTTAACCCAACTAAAAAAGCTTAAAAGCCAAGCCACTAGGGGATATGGAAGATTTTAAATTTCAAAGAAAAGAACTCTTCGACGCCGTAGAGCAAAGCAACGTACGTCAAGTAAGGCGGCTTTTGAGCTTAAAAGTATCGCCTCACTGCCTAAATGCTTACGGCCAGACCCCTCTGGATGTGGCGACTCCGATTGGTCATCCAGAAGTGATTCGGCTTTTGAGGTTTGCCATCGCGACAACGCCACGTCCACAGCCCCTTTTCATTGGTTCAGACTTTGCGAGTTCTCCTCAGTCAGACATTAATAGTCTTCTAGGAGATGGCATTACGCCTGTGAGTGGCCCTGCTGCCGCGCTAACGCAATCACTGCCAGCTATTTATTCGTTGCTATCGCAGCCTCAAACGCCGCCAGCGCCGTCTGTTGACTACGCAGAGCTAGTTACTAAAGCGCTGCAATCCTCCAAGCCCACGGCTGCCCCTGCGCCTGCGCAAACGGCTGATGAGGTCATTGATCGTACGGTTAAGGCTAGCGTAACAGCTTCTGAGATTGCAGCGCCTAACGCTACAGCGTCTACAGTGACTACGATGCCTGAAGTGACGACGTCCCAAGCGCCTGTTCTTCAGCCCAGTGCGTCTAAGGTTACGACGTCTAAGGCTACGACGCCTACGACGCGAAAGAGCATAGTGATTAGCATGGAGCCCGAAGCCGGTTTTGTTGCCGAGTCTGACAATGCTGCGATCGCACCTATTGCTACTGACATGCCTGTCGATATGGTGCCTGTAGACATGGAGACCCTCTTAGCTGAAGTGACAGGTAATACTGCCGTTTCTCCCGCTGCGACTGAAATGCTTGAAAAAGCTGAGCAGCCGCTACGCAAAAAGTCGATTGCGCCGATTACGCCTTTACCTATTGTTGCTAAACCTTCTTCTGTCGCTAAATCTTCTTCTGTTGCTCAACCTTCTTCAAAGCAAAATCTCTCAAAGTGGAGCCGTCTAAAACAAGGCGTGACCCAAAAAGATGTGCATAAAAGCGCTACCAACAGCGCTGCCAACAGCTCTCCCAAAAACGCCCCAGCGCAGTCGCCCGTTCCACCGCCGCCGCCAAAACGGCCTGCGTTTGTAGAAGCGCCTGTTAAGGCACATGAAGTTAGTCCGCCATCCTCTTTGCAGCTAGAGCTGCAATCTACCCCTAAGAAGCCTGACTACGCAGATTTAGAATCTGCCGTAAAGTGCAACGACACCAACGCTGTACAAGCCCTGCTCAACGCAGGTGTCGATCTGCGTCCACCGATTTGGTACGACACGCCTGTGCTGGTGAGCGCCGCGCTATTTGGCCACCTAGAAACGGTGCAGCTTTTGCTTAGCGGCGGCGCAGATGTCAATACTGGATATGAACAGCTGCCCATACATGCTGCTGCTCAAGGCGGCTATGTGAGCATTTTGCAATGCTTGCTCAACAGTGGTGCCAGGCCCAATGCCCCAGATGAAAAAGGCCGAACAGCGTTAATGCTCGCCGCCGCAGGTGGTTATTTATCTGCAGTTGAGTTACTCGTGCGCTCGGGTGCCAGCATCCGTCTGGTCAATCGTATGGGTGAGTCAGCAACACTCCTCGCCGAAAAATCCAATCACACTGCTGTTCATGCTTTTTTATATGCGCAGCTGAACGCGCACTTATCACAGCCCTCTGCTCAGGCTACTGTGATGCAGCAGTATCAGCACGTACAGCAGTTGCCGCCAGTGCCTAGCCCAGAGAGTTCTACATTGAGCGATGGCACCCCGACTCAAAACGGTTCCATGGTTATAGATTCTTCGCAGTTAGAGGAGTTGTTGACGTCATCGGCTAAGGGCGAGCGACGGCTCAAAATTGCTGATATGAGTTTCTCTGACCCCCTAGACAAAACCTATCCCAAACAACGGACAGCGTGAGGCTGTACTTAAGTAAACTTGCGCCCATATAGCTGTCGAAGCGTTGCTTAAGACACGACTAAAAGCTATCCCCCCTTATCAGACAAGCAACGCTTCTGAGCAAGTGTCCTAATGCATCAGGATACTTGCCATTGCACGATAAAAAATACAGCTTGTTTTGTGACCAAACCCGTATCCCTAGCTACAAAAGTTGGTAAGATACCGAAGCAGGGCGTGTCAAAATTAATACAGGCTGACGTTTAGCTATGCGCTCTCTATGCAAAATGCCTATTTTCAGATTGCCACGCGTGGTGACAATCATTGGTGGCGGTATATAGTCGGTGCTTTTCTGACGCTGTCTTGCTTTTTTGCTAGCAGCACGGCGTCCATTTTACTGCTGTGGGTTTATGTAAAAGTTGACGGCGATCCAGCAACAAGAGTGCCCTCTTCAGATGCGATCGCGGCTGGTGGTCCGCTGGTCGAAGGGGTCGCGCCCATTTTGCAATATGTCGTTTTTAATCTGTCCTTTCCGTTCTTTTTGCTGGGCCTTTATCTGTCGCTGCGCTACTTACATGGGCGATCGCTTAAAACCCTCATCACACCTGCCTCTCGTATCAGCTATAGGCGAATATTTCAGGGCTTTATCGTTTTCTTTTTGCTGAAGAGCTTCGAGGTACTCTTGAGCTACTTCATGGCTCCCTCCGAATTTGCGCTTAATTTTCAGCTTGGCTCTTTCCTTGCCTTCCTTCCTTTTGTTGTTTTACTCACTCCGCTGCAAACAACGACAGAAGAACTGTTCTTTCGAGGCTATCTCATGCAGGGTACCGGCTCACGGCTAGGCAAATGGATGGCCATTTTGCTACCGTCATTATTTTTTATGATGTTGCACCTATCCAACCCTGAAGTCACCACTCAAGAAAATTGGGAAGGCGTTGTTAGCCTGGCGATGTATTACTTTTTGACAGCTGCATTTCTTTCTTGGCTAACGATCAAAGACAAGTCTCTAGAGCTAGCGATTGGCGTGCACGCCGCCAACAATATGGCGACACTCCTGTGGGTGACCAGCTCAAACAGCGTATTACCGTCTCCTGCCGTCTTCAGCCTTGACGAAATAGAAGCTAGCTTTTCTATTATTTTCACTACGGTGGCGGGCTTTTTGCTATTCTCTTTTATCGTCTTTAGACTGCTAAAAAGGCCCGAAGCTATGATCTAAAGTCTGCTTGCCCATTGGGTTTATTTAGCTTTTTTACCAGGCTGACGAATGCTGTAAACACTGCCAGTAACAACTCTATTTTCATGACCAGCTGCGGTAATCGCTTGCTTTGTGAAGGACAGTTTTGCCTGCTTTAACGCATAGCGAAATCCACCACGGGTTGACCTGTCTGGGTCGCTCAATAAACAAACGCCACCGGGGGCGAGAACTGCTTTGATAAAGGCGATCAGCGGCGGAATATTTCGCTCTTCGTAAATGACATCCGCTGCTAAAATCAGCGGTACTCGAAAACTCGGCGGTACCCGCCAGTCAAGGGTCTGCGTTTCAAAATTATCAAAGCCATTGGCCATGGCATTTCTGGCAGCGAAGTCCACAGCAGTTGCGTCATAGTCACTAAAAATAACGCGCATCCCCAAAGAAAGTGCAACAATCCCTGGCAGTCCTACGCCACAGCCGATTTCTAGTGCTGTGTGGTTGTTTGGCCATGACTGGCTGATAAGCGCTTTTGCCAACATGACAGAGGCTGGCCAAAGCTCCGCCCAATAGGGGATATAGTCATCAGCCTCAAAGGCCTCATGGGTACTGGGATGGTCCAGCAGCTTATCGGCATCGCCAGGGTAGGCAATTTTAAAGGTTTTGTCGCCGACAGGTACCGACTTATGGATGGATGCTCCTAATGCCTCTGCCGGGGTCGTATGCAAAAACGGAACGCCAGAGATGGCGTCAGGGGCATCTAAAGGAGACGCTATCGAGTCGTTGTCAAGGGGCATAGGCCAGGGCAAACATAGGTCAGAGCAAACATAGGTCAAGGCAAACGCTTATATCTTTAGTGTCTCATAGCGTTCTTTATTCTCTTTGGGATGCTCTCTGGGATATCGATGGCTAATCCACTACAAACCGAGTAATTTTGCTCTATGGCTGCTGGATTTTATGCGGTATCATCTACTCCGATTTCAGCGTTAGCGGCCTACGGTCGCGTATCGGTTTACTATGCCAAGTCTCAGGGATTGCATTCAGGGTTTTATCAAAGCTGTAGGGTTTTGCGTTTGTGTGTGCCTGCTAAGCTTTGGTGTGGGCTTTGGCGGTGCCATATTCCAAAGTAGTGACTCCGCCATAGCCTCTCCAAACTGGACCTACGAAAATGAAACTGGCCCTGATTACTGGTCTTCGTTAGATACCTCATTTGCAGCCTGTTCTAGCGGCCTATCTCAATCGCCCATTGATCTAACGCTGGCTACCGTTGCCGACCTTCCCAATCCAGAATTTCACTACGAGCCGGTTCCGCTAAATTTGCTTAACAATGGCCACACGGTGCAGGTGCCCTACGCACCCGGTAGCTACATCTTGCTAGATGGCCAACAATACAATCTGTTGCAGTTTCATTTTCATAGCCCAAGCGAACATGCCCTAAATGGCAAACTCCAAGGTGCGGAGTTGCACCTTGTGCATCAAAGTGAAAGCGGCGAACTTGCAGTCGTTGCGGTGATGCTTCAACCGGGAGAGAGTGACCAAGCTGCTATGGCTTTCAACGCCCTCAACGGCAACCTCCCCGAAAAAGCAGGCGATAAAATCCGCACTGGCAAAATGATCAACGCCCAAGCGCTTCTACCCTCCAAAGCAACAACCTATCGCTACAGCGGCTCACTCACCACCCCGCCCTGTACCGAATCAGTCTCTTGGCTAGTCATGACCGAACCCGTCACGCTATCTATTCAGCAAATTTCTGAATACGAACGACGCTTGCACAATAACCATCGTCCTTTGCAGGGCATAAATCAACGTGCTCTACAGCTCGATACCTCGCTGTAGGCCATTTGGTGATTAATGCCTATTCAGAAATCTCTGTTGCGCTATTGTCTTCAGCAGATTCGTTAGAAACAACAGCTTCAGAGACAGCTTGGTCAGAGACAGCTTGGTCACCACTGGGAGCCTGACTTCCACTTTCATCAGTTAGTGCTGACGTGTCTTCTTCTTGCTCTGTGGCTGTTATGACTTCTTTGAAGCGCACCATCTCTTGTCTGGGGTCGGCATAGCTGAGACAAATGGTGAGCCGTTCGCCGATGTCTACTGCGCGATCAAAGCGCATAACGAACTCTAGACCAAGGTCTTCAAAAATGATCAGGCCTAGTCTCTCGTGCTCTCTGAGCCAGCGCACCATGATGACGTCCCAGGGCTGCCCAGGGTTGAGATCGTCTAAGCGTTTGAGATATTCGATGGCCCAGTATTTTTTGGTTTGCCGCTCTACCATCATGCCTTCGTAAGCAGCGTTAGAAACGCTGGCAATGATTTCGGGCATTTCGGTGGGGGTGAAGGGGAGATCGTCGCCCCGCAGGTGGGCTTTGATTTGGAAGTGGCCCATGAGGTCTGTGTAGCGGCGGATGGGGGAGGTGACTTGGCTGTAGCGATCTAGGCCGAGGGTGGCGTGGCGTGCGGGGGTGATGCCCATTTCGCTACGGGTCATACAGCGGCGGATGGCGGAGTCGCGCACCCAGCCCGCTTCTAGCTGCATGAGTTCTTCTTCGGAAGGGAGCTCGGGCTGGGGCTGGCTACGAAAGGGGAGTGGAAGGTCGTTGTCTTCACCATAGCGGGCGGCGATTTCACTGGTGAGGATCATCATTTCGGCGACCATATCGCGGGCCGTGGAGGCCTCTAGCATGTCGATGGTGATGGTGTCGTCTACGACTTTGATGGAAGATTCTGGAAGTTGGATATTGATAGCGCCTTGAGATTTGCGCCAGCTGAGGCGGGTTTTTGCGAGGTGTGCGATCGCAAGCAGTTCCCCTTCTGCCTGTACGCCCAGCTCTATCATTTCGTCCGCATCTTCATAGGTGAGCCGGTACGTTGGCTTCACCAAACTGGGCTGAATGCTGTAGTCCTCAACGCTGCCATCTTCTGCCAGCACCACACCAAAGCTGAGGGCATGGCACACCTGTCCCTGCACCAAGCTCATCGGCCCAGCTGCCAGCTCAAAGGGAAACATTGGAATTGTGCCTGTGGGCAAGTACACCGTCGTGCAGCGCTTGCGGGCCTCGGTTTCTAGCAGGTCGCCTAGATTAATCCATCGGGTCGGATCGGCAATATGAATCCACAGCTTTTTTTGCCCATTGGCTAAGGTTTCGCAGCTGAGCCCGTCGTCGATTTCGCGGGTGCTTTCATCGTCAACGGTGTACAGCTTGAGATGGGTAAGATCTACTCTCTTTGTGCCAGCCTCTTCGGGTGGGTCTGTCAGAATTTTCTCAACCTGAGCGGCAATTTCTTCGGGGAACTGAGTTGGGATTTGGCGGCGACGTAGTGCTAGATTCTCATGCTGATCCCAAATGCCTAGAGCGACCAAAAAATCAAAGGCTGCTGCTGGTGACTTTTCTTGGCCTAGCGCTTTGAGCGTGTCTTGGGCTGCATTTTTTTGGCTAGATTCATCTCCGAGTAGTGCGTAGCGTTCGATGATTTCAATACGTGGGCGATCGCTCTTTCTCCACTCAATCTCTTCACCGGCCAGAGCAGCTTTAACCCGGTTAAAGAAGCCTTCCTGCTCTTCTTTTCTTTCGGCTTCGCGAGCAATTTTGTGCTGAAGTTCTTCTACTTGACTAGCTGGGCGAGGTTCGTAATGGTCACCCTTTTGCTTAAAAAATATCTTGTCTTCGCTCAGTAACCGATGGGCCGCATAGCAAAGCGGTGGGCTCTCATCTGAAAACAGGAGCTGAGCGAGCGAACTGGGCGTTGCGGATTCTTCTAGCTCTGTGAGGAGCTCCCAGGCAACTTCTAAATTGTCTGGGTCGATGTAGTTTTCTGCTTCGGTAATGAAGCCTTCAATCTCTGTGGGTTCGTAGGTTGCTTTAGCAACTTCGTAAATGACTTGCCGGGGATGAATCGTGTGGGCTTGGCCGCGCTGATCTATGAGAACCCAATTTTTCTTCCCTTCGGGGCGGTCGGCTACAGCCAGGTGGGGCGAGCCTTTCAGCTTAAATTCTACGAGCGTTCCCTTTTCCACAGATTCTTGGTGTGAGTTAACTGATGTCGGCTGTTTGGCTAAAAAGTGGACAATAAAAAGCCATCTACGCTTACTTGTCAAAGTACCAAACAAAGGGTCTTTTCAAAGCATTGGCCCCAGAAATCTTGCTGAGCACCTCGCAGATGGCTTAAATATTAGATTGTAAATCTACACAAATTCCCTAAAAAATTGTTAGATGGCTAGATCTAGCCGTCTTCGTTAACGTAGGGCAAGAGGGCAACAACGCGAGCACGCTTGATGGCTCTAGTTAGGTCGTGCTGCTGCTTGCAGGTAAGGCCTGTGATACGACGAGGCAAAATTTTGCCACGCTCGGTGACAAACTTGCGGAGCAAATCTACGTCTTTGTAGTCAATTTTTTCGCCCGGCTTAATGGGGGAAACGCGACGGCGGAAGTAAGCCATAATCTGTGTTCTCTATCTATTTCCTAGTGTCTACTGAGTAAAGAGGTAATAACTGAGCGGGGCGTTATTTAATCTCTTTGTGATTGGTGTGCTTATTGCAGTGGGTGCAAAATTTCTTTAGCTCTAGGCGAGCGGTCGTATTTCTACGATTTTTTTGGGTGGTATAGCGAGAAACCCCGTTGGAACGCTTGTCGGGATTGCTGCGGCACTCGGTACATTCGAGTGTGATTACGAGACGGACGCCTTTTGCCATGGTTCTGGAGAAACTAAGAAATTTGTGTCAATGCAGTTTTCAATTATGCCATAAGTATGCCGAAATTTCGTTGCCCATCTCAGTTACGTTTTTGCTCTACGCCAAATCCAACGAGGGCGAGCTTGTCTAGCGGTTGGTTTTCGGGTGGGCGCAAATAGTTAAATATGCGGCGGATGCGCATGGTGGGATTGATTAGCGTGATGGAATCGACGGAGATAATGCGGGTATAGCGGGTAGTCATGAGGAGTTCGCGGGTGCGCGCGTCGAAGCGGAAGTCTGAGATGATGGGGCGATCTTCTTCGTAGGCTCTGTCGCGGAGGTATGCGCCTTCTAAAATGTGCTCGGCGTTTACTGTCTCGTCGTTGGGCACGAAGGCTAGGTTTAGCGATTGGTCTTTGGTCACGCCTGCTTCGGAGATGGTGTGAAACATGAGATGGAAGCCGGGGCAGATTTCCATTTTTTCGCTCACGGTAAAGCTGTTGTCTGTGAGGACTTTGACTTTTTGCTCGGGGCCGAGGGGGGCGACTTTGAATTCGGTGTGCGATCGCTCAATTTCTGACTCACTCAAGTAGTGATACGTCCGCTCAGAATCCCAGCTGCCCACGCAGCTATCGAAAAATTGATGGAAAGTCGTGAGCGCTGACATAGGTAGTGTGTCCTTTTAGATTTTCCTTTTGAGGGCGATTTCTTTAGATTACAGAGCTTTGAGCTTTTCTTGTATGAGCCAGTCGGCAGAGTCTGTGCCAATGGCGGAGGTAATCGCACTAGCAGACTCGCCCAGCTTTGTTAGCGCCAGAATGGCAGCGTATTGTAAGTCCCATATAGGTACGGCGAGTGAAGCTTTTAGCGCAGGAATTGCGTTGGGGTTGCTGAGTTCTCCGAGTGCGATCGCCGCAGCAACCCGAGACTTTTGAAACTGAGGCTGTTTATTATTCAGCGCTTCAATCAGCAAATCATACGCCTCATCCATCTTCAGCCAGCCAAACAGCCGCATGATGTGATAGTGCGCCCCATAGTCGTTGTAGCCTTCTGCCTTGTAGCTATTCATCAGGGCCGCAGGTGCACTATCCGCACAGTGCTCAAGCATCGCCTTCGCGCCTAGATAGCAGCGGCCAAAGTCTGTGCCATATAGTTCTTGCACCAGTGACGTGACCGCTGGCATGTCGCTATAAGCATGGACTAAAGCGACGTTGCTGGGATGGTCATGAATGACTTTTTCGAGCCAGGGCTGAACTTGCTTAAAGCTGAGCGCGTTCTTTTCTACAGCCGGCTGGGCGAGTTGGCGAATGCCCCGTAGGCGAAACACCATGGAGACCGGACATTGGGCAATATTGGGAATGGCTTTGAAGTAGCCAGCGTCAATCAGGTCTTGAATACTGCCTCGGCGGGCGTTGACGTTTTTGCTTTGGAGAAAAGTCAGAACTTTGAGAATGGCCTGTTCGTCGCCTTGGAGCTGATAGAGGGCAGAAAGGGCAGCGCTGGCAATGGGGGCACTGCCACTGGTGACAAATTTTTCGATGCGACCGGCAGCCGGTGCATACTTTAGCGCGGCCAGCGCATGAATGATGGTGCGGTAGCTTTGGCTGTCTCGATCTAACTGTTGGGCTAGGGTTTCTAGGATAGAGGCTTGCGTGGTGCCAATTTCACCGATGGCCCAGGCGGCATTTTCTACGAGGTAATTGTCTTCGTCGGTGAGGCAGTTTTCAAATAGGGGTAAGGCAGCTTCTACTTTTAATCGGCCTAGGCTTTCGACGGCTTTGCGGCGGACGATGCGGTTATCTAGGTCGGGGCTGGTGTTTTCGACGGCGCGCATGAGAGATGCGATCGCACCTTCAGTCTTGAAATTCACCAGATGCGATGCGGCAATGTAGCGATTAGACGCCTCATCCGAGTCATCTGCGGGCCCATCCAAAATTTCAATGGCCTGTGCTTCTGTGAGGTTGAACAGACTAGAAAAGCGATTATCCATAAAGTGAAGCCTGCACGGTCGCCAATGGCCCGCCGCCGATATGAAATGACAAATGACAAAAGATAGACTCAACCTAAAAAATAGGCGGGTTGCTATCTCGCTCTCTAGGATCGCATTAGATTGTCTTAGAGCGCAAAGTTCTAGCGCTCAAGTGCCTTGCCAATGGCTGTGCCCTAAAGCTGTGCCCCAAAGCTGTACCCCAAAGCTGTGTCCTAAAGAATACTCGTGTGCATCCACACAATCTGAGAGAATTTGAACACTTGCGCATTGCCTGCCATCGTCAATGAAGTTGCTCTTACGTTATTTGCCCCATGACTCGTTCTCGTAAACCTGCTCCTCTGTCACAGTCTGATGCCGATGTCCTCATCATCGAGACGCAGTCTCAGCTAGCTGCAGGGACATTTGACGCCACAGACAATGCTTTGCTGCATCGACTGGTCGAAGGGTTTAACGATACTCGTGGGATGAAGCGCCTAGCCTTTGCAGAAATTTTGGGCCAGGTGGGTAAGCCTGCGACGCCAGAGCTGATTGATGGACTGTCCAATCACGAAAACCCAGTAGTGCGCCGGGCCTGTGCCAAGACAATGACGCTGATTGCTGATCGGGCGACCATTCCAACGCTGGTACATTCGCTGCTGCATGACGAAGATACCGTTGTGCAGGGGTCTGTTGTGGGCGCATTGGCTGTGATGGGTGAAGAAGCCGCGCCAGTGCTCCTAGATATTGTGAGTTCTTCTCAGTATCCTGATAGCTCAAGAGGGCTGGCTACTTGGGGGCTGTCATTTGTGGGTGTGGCCGGGGCCAAGCACCTATACGAGGCGATTGACTCTGAGAAGGAAGAAGTGCGCAGTGCGGTGGTCGGTGCGCTAACGAGCCTAGTACAAGAAAGTGAAGATCAGCAGGCGTTGGGATTAATTATTAGTGGATTGAGCGATAAGTCGGCCATGGTGCGCTCGGAAGCAGCGGCGGCGCTGGGAAAGCTGAGCAATCCTGATGTCGTTCCACATTTGACGACGCGGCTGCACGATGCCGATAGCGATGTGCGAAAGACAGCGGCCATGGCAATGATGAAGATTGGAGATGGGAGCGCGATCGCGCCTCTACAGTCAGCGCTGTCTCAGGAATCGGACGAATCAATCCAACCTGTCTTGCAGCTGGCTATTTCTCAACTGCAAAAGAAACAGGACGAAGAGGAGGATGGGTGGGACTGACATAGCATCTTGTCTGTTTCACAAGATTTTTGGGTCGCCCATATCAGGACAAAGGAGCCGATTCCTACCTAGGAATCGGCTCCTTTAAGACGTGGCTAAGATATGGCCTTGTGAGTGTCAGCGTCTGTTCAGTATCTATAAAGTACTGGTCAACGCTTGTGGAATGAGCTTCTGGCTCATCCCTGAAAGAAGATAGACAAACTGTCTGTTCTACAGCAGAGCTATGATTCAGTCTCTGCGGGCTTGGCTTCTGTTTTTTCAGCAGCGGCTTTTGCCTTTGCTTCTTCGCGTTTTTTCTTATCTTCTTCGCGTTTGGCCTGCTTTTTCTTCTCCGCTTCAATCATGTCTTTCATGACTTCTTGCGCCTGAGCCATTTTCTCTAGGTTGCTGCGATAAAGGTCAATGTCCTTCTTCAGCAAGTCCTGATTTAGCCCAAAGGACTCGGCCACTTCGTCCATGAGGCCGTCGCGCTTTTCTTTATCCTCTAGCGCTTCTGTGTCGATGGCTTCGATAATGTTGTACAGGCCAATGGCAAATAGGCGGCTGTATTTAAACTTGGGATTGCTGATGACTTTGTGAAGGTTGCCGCTGAGGGCATCGCCACCCGCACTGCTCTTGGCCTCATTTACCGCTGACTTAAACCCGTCAATACCGCTGATGGTTTTGGCTGCAGCCATGATTTCTTCGGCATCTCTGCGATATTGTGCAGGATCGCCCTGTACGGCTTCGATGATTGCCTGGTAGATGGCCTCTTTGTCAGCGGCGGGTTCGTAGCCAACCATGAAGCGGTCGTAGGTACTGACAACGCCCAACGCATAGACAGCGTCATAGTTGAATTCGGCATTGACGAGTAGCAAATGCGCTTCAACCATCAGCTCTTCGACCACGCGACGATAAATCGCATTGATGGGCCGGGTGTGCTGGCCATAGAAGGCTCTTTTTGTGTCTGAAACTGTGCGGACGTTGTTCACAAGTAAACGCTCAATTACTCTTTGTAAACTTATTGTTGCGCTTCTCGGGTGCTTTTGCCAAGCGACTTGTCTCTAAAGGTTGTGCTTTATCTGTGCGATCGCGCAGATGAAATTACCCTTTGATAGGATCTAGCTCAGCCCTGTCCCGCCCAACTGTTTCTGGCTGCCATCCATGTCCAATATGCCTCTCACGACTCTTGCCAACTATCTCTCTGGCGAATTTGAAAACAAAGATCAAGCTGCCGCAGCGCCTTCCTGGTATGTTCATTTACGACTCTGGCAGCGCCCGGTGCCTCAGCTGTGCTCGCAGGATACGTTTACTTTTTTTCTAGAGCAGGCCAATGTGATCTCTGGTCAGCCCGCTTACCGCCAGCGCATTTTGAAAATCACGCAAGGCGAAACTCCAGATCAGCTTGCAGGTCAATACTTCGCACTGAAGTCGCCCCTGCAATTTCGCAATGCCGGCAGCGATCCAAGCCTGCTGAAAGGAATGCGTGAGTCAGATTTAGTCGTGTTGCCTAACAGCGGCGCACAGATTCAATATCACACGGGTGCAGCAGGCTATCAGTTTAAAGCGGCATTAAAAGATGGCGAGCTGTGCTCTTTTGAATATGGCGGCCAGACTCGGTACGTGTATTTAGGATTTGATATTGGCCCCCAGGCAGACACTTCCAAAGCAGGCAGTATCTTGCTTAAAACCTACGACAAAGGAATAGACCCCGACACAGGTCGGGGTCTATGGGGTGCCCTAATGGGGCCGTTTCAAATGGTTAAACAGAAAGCGTTTGAAGTTTAAGAATGCGAGTATATCGACTAACACGACGCTATTGACTAACTCAACTAAACGACAGAAATTAGGCAACAGCAACCTTGTAGGGTGCTGCTAGGGCATCTTCTTCGGTTTCGTAGATTTCAAAGACAGAGTCCATCATGGTGACCTCAAAGACCAGCTTGGCCTCGGGGTGCACGTTGCAAATGCGGAAAGTGCCGTCAATTTTGTCGGCGTCGCGCATCCCGGCGACCAAAGACGTGAGGCCAGAGCTATCAATGAAATTGACTTCGCTCAAGTTCACCAAAATGTGAGGTGTTTCTTCAGAAATAGACTCCTGTAGCTTTAGACGAAATTGCCAAGCTGTTGTGATATCTAGCCGCCCGGTCGGGGCCAAAATAACTACGGGAGCACCCTGAGGTGTAGTAAAGTTTCGCTGCTCCATGCCGTTTATTGCCACTCTCTTATTAGGTCAGAACTGTTAGGTCAGAACGTTGCGCCCTCTATCACTGCGGTTGCTTCAGCATAGAGACCTAGCGCCTATGTCCTTTAGAGTGCCCAGCTATCACAATCACGTCTCACAAGACCCGGACGAACCTGCACAAATGAGTAGATATATGTACGGTTGTCATAAAAAAAGGATCTATACCTTTATGGCTAGATCCTTTTTATGGAGTTATGGAAGTCTTTCTAATCAATTGGCCTAATCAATTGGCGTTTTGGCCAGATGCCTTACATGGAAGCCCAATCGTGCGGCTTTAAGAAGACGTCGTACAGCTTGGCTTCTGGGGTGCCTGGTTCAGGTGCGTAGGAATATTCCCAGCGGACCATGGGTGGCAAAGACATGAGAATGGACTCGGTGCGGCCATTTGTCTGCAGGCCAAATAGCGTGCCTCTATCAAAGACAAGGTTGAACTCTACGTAGCGGCCTCGGCGATAGAGCTGAAAGTCGCGCTCGCGATCGCCATATTTTTTGTCAGCGTTCTTTTCGACGATGGGCACGTAGGCAGGCAAGAAGGCATCGCCGCAGTCGATGGCAAAGCTGAAGATTTCTTCCCAAGAGCGCTTAGGTGCATTACCTGCTTTTTGGCTGTAGAGTGCGGCAGGTCCGTCTTGATTGTGGCCGCGATAGAGTTCGCCGCGCTGGCCATTTTGGTAGTCAAAGAAGATGCCGCCGACGCCTCTAGGTTCGTTGCGGTGCTTGAGGTAGAAGTATTCGTCGCACCAGCGTTTGAAGTTGGGATAGTACTGGTCGTTGTGGCGATCGCACGTATTTTTTAGGGTCTTGTGAAAGTGCACCACATCTTCTTCGGTGGTGTAATAGGGCGTTAGATCAATGCCACCGCCAAACCACCAAACTGGGCCCGCCTCAAAGTAGCGATAGTTTAGATGCACCGTAGGCACGTAAGGATTGCGCGGGTGCAGCACCATGGACGTGCCCGTGGCGTAAAACTGGTGACCTTCTGCCTCTGGGCGCTTGACCAAAATAGACGGCGGGAGTTTGTCACCCCAGACTTCAGAAAAGCCAACGCCGCCCTGCTCAAAGATATTGCCTTGCTTCATCACGCGCGATCGCCCGCCGCCGCCCTCAGGGCGCTCCCAAGCATCTTGCTGAAACTTGCCACCGCCATCTAGCGACTCCAATCTTTCGCAAATGCGATCCTGTAAACCTTTGAATGCACTGCTGACTCTTTCTCGGGAGTCCTTTGGGGGGAGGATATGAGCAGCGGCTTCGGCCCCTTTTAAAGCGTCGGGTGAAGCGTCGGGGCGAACAGCCTTTGCAGGGGAGAGAGTCATAGCGTTTGAATAACTGGAGTCGAAAAGTAAAGTCAGAAGGTTTCCTTCATTTAGTCAAACACGATTTGGAGGCCTTTGTTGCACTTTTGAAACAGAGCGTGACAATCTGTGACAAATTTAGCTTTGAGGATCGTGACAGTCCTTTGTAACCGCTGACGGCTAAAGCTTAGAAGGATTGCGTGTTCCAGTCGGTTGCCCTATCAAAATCAGACTAAAACCCGTCACAGTCGTCTTGATCAAGGACAAAAGGCATCCTCTATCCTGGAGGTTAGTGGTAATTTTACGGACTTTTAACCAGCAATCGATTACGGACAATCGCGCTTTATGTTTCATTCCCTACAGCAGCCGACTTGGCCCCCGCTTAGCCACTTTGCTCTGTGGTTTCGTCAATGGTGTCCTCAAGGGCTTCGACAGGGCAAACAAGCAGTGGGTGACTGGTTTGCTCAGTGGATTAATCAGTGGGTTAACTGGTGGACGACGCCTCGCGTATCGGAACACAACTACTGGGCTAGCAGTACTGCTTCCGCCGATACCCTGTGGCAAACAATCAGCAACCTTGCAGATTTGGCGGTCTGGCATCCTCTGATTGAGCGGACTAATGCGCCCCGTGGACAAAAGGCTAAGCCAGGGCTGATCTATCGGGCCTTTAGTCGATACCTGCCTATGTCTACGCAGATTTTTGTGGAGCGAGTGCTGCCGGGTGAGCTGCTGAGCGTTCGCGTGTTTCCGCTGCCTGGTTTGCAAGAAAGAGCGACTTACAGGGTGGTTTCTACGCTGTGTGGCACGGTGGTGCTGTATTCGATTACGCTGAGTGGCTGGCTGTCACCATTTGTATGGCCAATGGTGCGACCTCGTGTAGATCAGGTGGCAACGGCGCTGGTACAGGCGGCTGAGCTATCGACCGCTGACCCAGAAGCCTTTCATCAAAAACTGACGGCTGCACTGGGTCAAGACATTTTTTAGAGACGCTATCTTTAGAGACGCTATTTTTATAGACGCTTCGTCGTAGAAATGCCTGTTCAGAAACATTGGCGCTTAAAGCCAATCAGCCCACGGTAGTATTCATAAAACGCCCGTTTATCCTATCCCCGTAGAATTTTTTGTAAAAAGAATGATTAAAACGCTCGACGTCGCCTCCGTCTTAGAAGTCCTCAAGCCTGTGCAGGATCCCGAACTGCAAAAGAGCTTGGTCGAACTCAATATGATTCGCAATGTGACCGTGGACGGCAGCAATGTCAGCTTTACATTGGTGCTAACCACACCTGCTTGCCCGCTGCGTGAGTTTATTCGAGAAGACTGTGAAAAAGCGGTGCGCACGCTCCCTGGGGTGGAGCGTGTAGATATAGAAATTACAGCTGAAACACCCCAGCAGAAGGCGCTGCCAGATCGCACTGGCATTGACGGGGTGAAAAATATCTTAGCGGTGACCAGTGGTAAGGGTGGCGTTGGTAAGAGCACCGTTGCGATTAATTTAGCGGTGGCACTGGCGAAAACCGGGGCTGCTGTGGGTCTGATTGATGCGGATATTTACGGGCCCAATGCGCCGACCATGATGGGCCTAAGTGAGGCCAATGTCACGGTGCGTGATGAAGACGGTCAGCAGGTGCTGGAGCCTGCGTTTAATCACGGTGTGAAAATGGTCTCGATGGGCTTTTTGATTGATCGCGACCAGCCGGTGGTGTGGCGTGGCCCTATGCTAAACGGCGTGATTCGTCAGTTTCTCTATCAGGTGCAGTGGGGAGAGCTGGATTATCTCGTGGTGGATATGCCACCGGGGACAGGGGACGCGCAGCTGACGATGGCGCAGGCGGTGCCGATGGCGGGCGCGGTGATTGTGACGACGCCTCAGAGCGTAGCGATTTCGGATGCGCGGCGCGGGCTGAAAATGTTTGAGCAGCTGAAGGTGCCGATTCTAGGCCTGGTGGAGAATATGAGCTACTTTGTGCCGCCGGATATGCCGGAGAAGCAATATGCGATTTTTGGCTCTGATGGCGGTGAGAAAGCGGCGGAAGAGTTGGGTGTGACGCTGCTGGGTAAGGTGCCGTTGGAGATGCCGGTGCGCGAAGGGGGCGATGCGGGATTGCCGATTGTGCTGTCTGAGCCGGAGTCTGCCTCGGCGAGGGCGCTGATGGAGATTGCGCAGAAGACGGCGGCGAAAATTTCGGTGGCGGCGCTGAGCTAGGTGCCATTGCCGTGCCCTTCTTTTTGCTGGTTCTTGTTTAGGAGAGAGGGCTTTAGATTTAACCTTATCTATGTATTTTTAGTTTTCTAGAAGCCGATTGGTATGACTTCTTATTCGTCTTATTCACTTTTGCAGCGACGCTGGAAGCGGTTAACACAAGGATGGCAGGGGGTTGACTGGCTGCTGTTTATGCTGCCGGTGGGTGTGACTGGATTTGCCAGCATTTTGATTGGCAGTACGCAGAAGTATACGGGTGAGACGGGGTTCGCCGTTAACCATGCGGTGCTGGGTGTGATTGGTATGGTGCTAGCGCTGTGGATTGCGCGTAGTCGCTATGAGGTGCTGCTGCAATGGCGATGGATTATTTATGTGGCGACGATTGCCTCTCTGATTGCGGTGATGGCGGTGGGGACGACGGGGCTGGGGGCGCAGCGGTGGATTACGATTTTTGGCTTTAATGTGCAGCCGTCTGAGTTTGCGAAGCTGGGGGCTATTATCACCCTGGCGGCGGCTTTAAAAGATAGAGATGCGCCGACGCTGTACGGCATGTTGAAGGCGTTGGGCATTACGGCGGTGCCTTGGGCGCTGGTGTTTGTGCAGCCGGATTTGGGGACGTCTTTGGTGTTTGGCGCGATCGCGTTAGGAATGCTCTACTGGAGCGGCACCAATCCGGGCTGGCTCATTTTAATGGTGTCGCCGCTGGTGTCGATGATTGTGTTTCATGTGTGGTTTCCAGCCTGGATTACCTGGGTGGTGCTGATGGGCATTGTGGCCTATCGTTCGTTGCCCTGGTGGTCGCTGTATAGCGCGCTGATTGCCATGGTGGTAAATCTGCTCTCGGGCAAGCTAGGCGAGGTGGTGTGGGGCGTCTTGCAGGACTATCAAAAGGATCGCCTGATTTTGTTTTTAGACCCAGATAAAGATCCGCTGGGGGGTGGGTATCACCTGATTCAGTCGAGGATTGCCATTGGCTCTGGGGGCATGTGGGGCCGTGGGCTATTTCAAGGGACGCAAACGCAGCTGAGCTTTATTCCGGAGCAGCATACGGACTTTATTTTTTCGGCGGTAGGTGAAGAGTTGGGCCTAATTGGCGGGCTGGCTTTGCTGATTGCGTTTTGGTTGATTTGTTTGCGTTTGGTCATGATTGCGCAAAATGCCAAGGATAATTTTGGCTCTTTGCTGGCGATTGGTGTGCTGTCGATGATTGTGTTTCAGGCGATTGTGAATATCTGCATGACGGTGGGCCTCGCGCCGATTACAGGTATTCCGCTGCCGTGGATGAGCTATGGGCGATCAGCTTTGCTGACGAATTTTATTGCCATTGGACTGGTGGAGTCGGTGGCGAACTATCGATTTAGGCTGAAGTTTTAGGCTGACGTTTTAGAGATTGAGTGGATGGGTAGGTGCTATGGCCGACTTTAACTATGAGCTCCCGGTTTCGAAGCTATTGACCTATGGTGATTGCTTAGAAATTCAGAAGGCGTACCAAAATCCTGAGCGCGATCGCTTGATGAAAGAGGTGATGGCTGATGGCGTCGAAAGCCTGACGCGTGAAAAGCTGGCGGCGATTCCTCGTTTTATAAAGTCAGACACTTGGCCTAATTACGTTAAAGAGTTGGGCTTGACGCAGGCTCATGTGCCTGCGCTCATTCGGATGGCAACGGATGATGAACTTAATGAGTTGCCGGGGGATGATATTGCGGTGTGGGCACCGGTTCATGCTTGGCGAGCTTTGGGTTTTTTGCGAGCAGAGGCGGCGATAGAACCTTTGCTTGGAACGTTCAAGGATGAGTATTCGGACTGGGTTTTGGACGAGGTGCCCTGGGTGCTGGGGATGATTGGTGAGGGTGCGATCGCGCCAGTCTCTCTCTACTTGGCTAGTAGAAAGCACGAGGAGTGGAGCCGCAGTGCGACGATTGCGGCACTAGAGCATATTGCTCAGCTACATCCGACGCTTCAGCCAACCTGTATCAAAAAGCTAAGTTCGCAGCTGGCCGATTTTCGAAATAATCCAGACTCGCTCAATGGCTTTTTGGTCAGTAGCCTCATTGAGCTAGAAGCGGTAGACAAAGCAAACCTAATAGAAAGAGCTTACGCTTCTGGCAATGTGGATGAGAGCATTTGTGGTAACTGGCCCAATGTCAAAATTGATCTGGGCTTAGCAACCGCAGAAGACTTTCATCCTTCTGAGCTAGAGCCTAACTTCGAATGGGTAAAGGATGAGCCACCTCGTAAACGACCGGCTAAACCGACTGGCCTAGAGCTGCCGACTAAGCACCTAAAAAAGAAGGCGAGTCAGGTTGCAGGCTTTGGCGGCAGTGGTGGTCAGGCTCAGAAAAAGAAGAAGAAAAAGAAACGGTAGAGAACTTGTTTATTCACTTGAGTTTATTCACTTAAGGGTTCGCTGGTCTGATTAGATGGGTGAATCGATTAGGCCTGGGTGATCGGCTGGTCGAGGTTCGTTGGCGGGCCAGTGAAAGCGGCGCTCGCTTTCTTTGATGGGCAAATCGTTAATGCTCGCTTCTCTACGTCGCATGAGGCCTTCGGCGTCAAACTCCCAGTTTTCGTTGCCATAGGCGCGGTACCACTGGCCAGCGTCATCGTGCCACTCGTACTGAAAGCGGACAGCGATGCGATTATCGCTAAAGGCCCACATTTCCTTGGCAAGGCGATAGTCAAGCTCTTTATTCCATTTGCGCTCTAGAAAGGCTCGAATAGTATCTCTGCCCTGAAAAATTTCGGCCCGGTTGCGCCAATGGCTGTCTTCAGAATACGCCATAGAAACCCGCTGGGGATCTTTGCTATTCCAGGCATTTTCGGCCATGCGTACTTTTTGGATAGCGGTTTCGCGTGTGAAGGGGGGGACTAGTTTTGGTGTAGACATTGTTGTTTTACTTTGTGGAAAGCGTATTGTCTCTCATTTCACCATCATGCCAGGGGACTATGTCACTAGCTGGGATGTTTTTTAGGGAAAATGAGACTTTTTTGGGGAAGTTTTATCTGGTGGGTTTATCTGGTGTTTTATCTGGTGGTTTTGTCTGGTGGTTTTATTCGGCAGTTTTATCTGGTAGTGAGAAATAAATAATTGTTGAGAAAAGAACAACTTAGCTGTCCTGTTTTAACGGTAGTTTGACCTGGAAGGTGGTACCGACGCCAGGTGTGCTTTCTACTTTTAGACTGCCTGAGAGCAGATCTACAAACTGCTTTACGATGCTGAGTCCAAGGCCCGTACCGGGAATGTTGCTGACGTTTTTGCCGCGATGAAAGGGGTCAAACAGGTGTGGATAGTCTTCCGGTAAGATACCGATACCTTCGTCTTTGATTTGAAAAACGGCCTGTTGCTTTCGCTGGCAAAGCGAGAGCTGAACAAGGTCACTTGCTTCGCTGTATCTAACGGCGTTGGACAAGATATTGACCAAAATAGAGCGCAATAGAACAGGGTCTATTTCGGCCAGTAGAGGCTGAAATCTGCCTGTAAAGCTGAGTCGTCGCTGGTCTGGGGGAATCTCTTTGATGAGGGTGCGACAAAAGTCTGCGAGATCTAGGGACTGTGGGTTGAGGGTGAGCCGGTTGGCTTCGAGTTTGCTGAGCACGAGGATGTCGTCTGTCATCTGGGTCATGCGCTCGACGTTGGCAGTGATGCTCTTGAGGTAGGTTTGTTTTTGGGTCTGGGGCATTTGCTGGTCGTAGCGGCCAAGGGAGGAGACGGAGAGGGCAATGTTGTTGAGTGGATTGCGAAATTCGTGGCACACCATGGAAACAAAGCGAGATTTGAGGTCGCTCATTTCCTGGAGATGTTTGTTGGTGGTGTAGAGTTCGACGGTGCGCGATCGCACTTTTTTCTCCAATTCTTCATTCGTTTGCTGGAGAATAGATTCGGCCCATTGGCGCTGGGTAATATCGCGAAAGGTGACGACGGCTCCGATGACATTGCCCTGCTCATCGCGCATGGGCGTGCTGATGTATTCTACGGGAAAAGACGTGCCGTCTTTGCGCCAGAAGACTTCATTGGTGACTCGGTGGGTGCTGCCGTCGTGAAGGGCCGCGTAGATAGGACAATCTTCGCGAGGGTAATGCGATCCGTCTTGATGGGCGTAGTGCAGTACGCGGTGCATTGACTGGCCGATCAGTTCTGCCATGGGCCAGTCAATCATGGCAGCAGCAGCAGGGTTTACAAAGGTGACATTTCCCTGGAGGTCTAGCCCATAGATGCCTTCACCCACTGCGTTGAGCAGGAGCTGATACTGGCGTTTGAGGGTGGCTAGCTCTGTGTCTGGTGATTGCGCATGCTTTGGAGATGCCGCGTCTGAACCCTGGCTCAAGGTTTGTCTACTCCGAAAAAAATAATGGGGCTGGCGGGTAGGGCGATAGTGGTGGTAACAGCGATGGCTAAAGAAGGAACGTGACCAGCTCGTAGTGTAATTACTGTGACTAATTACTGTGACTAATTACACTACGAGTTAGGCGCTAATCCTTTTCAATAAATGAATCATAGATAGCGCTGTATGGCGGGACTGAGAGGCAATGGTTGCAAAGGTTTTGGTCATTGAAGATGAGCATGAGACCAGGGAGCTTTTTCTGAGCTGTTTGCGGTTTGAAAAGTTTGACGCTGTGGGTGCTAGTAGCGGTAATCAAGGTATTGAGCTGGCTAAGCAGCAGCGTCCAGATGTCATTGTTTGTGACATTATGATGCCAGATATTGATGGCTATGCGGTGCTCTCACAGCTGCGAGAACATGATTTTTTGCTGTCGGTGCCGTTTATTTTTTTGACGGCGAAGGTGGAAATGGACGATTTGCGGCGGGGTATGGTGCTCGGTGCCGATGACTATTTGACAAAGCCCTGTACGGTAGAACAGTTTTTGAGTGCGATCGCAACAAGACTACAGAGAAATCAAGAAATCCAGCGTCGTCGCCCTGACATTCGCATAAAAACGGCTAGTCACAAGTCAGACCAAAAGCCAGAAGGGACTATTCTCAACTTTTCAGCGTTGTTTCCTGACTGCCCAAAGCTGATGCCAGCCTTTGACTACATTGACGACCACTACCAGCAGCCCATTAATCTGGGGGATGTCGCTCAGGCCGCTGGCTATACGCCTGCATACCTAACCAATCTCTGCCAGAGCCAAACCGGACGCACCGTGAAAAAGTGGATCACTGAGCGGCGGATGGCGCAGGCCCGAAAGCTGTTGAAAGAAACCGCGCACTCTATTCGACAGATTGCGGGTGACTCTGGCTATACAGATCCGGGGTACTTTACCCGCCAGTTTCGTAAGCTGCATGGTGTGACGCCCAAGGTGTGGCGCAATGATAAAGTGTGGCGCAACAATCCTGATGCAGTCAAGAGAGATTTGGTAACAACGGCAACAAAATAAAAACACTCGGTAACAACCGTAACTAAAAGGATTGAGCCATTTGTTGGAATCGTAATAAAGTCCCATTTCATTACTGAAATTGTCCTATTAGCTTTTCTCCTGTAATCGATATATTACAAACATCGATGACAGGACAACAGATCACTAGGCATGGACTTGTGCCTGCCTAAGGCGAGTATTCTTATGGTTTTTCAATCGGCACGCACTTCAAACTACAGCTGCGACTATCTCCAATCTGAGACGCCTATGGCTGGTGGCGGCAACTGTGGACTTTGTGGCGGTATGCATTTGACCTCTAGTCACTGGGAGTTTATGCAGACCATGCCTACCGACCCGGTAGATATGGTGGATGACCTCATGAAAATGGGGCTGTACAAAGACAAGCAGCTGCAGGTGGCCGATGGTATCAATGCCTATGAGCTAAGAAAGGCACTTTTGCTTAAGGCCGCTGGTAAAGGAAGTCCAAAGCGAGAGAAGCTTGTCATGGCGCTAGCAAGACAGGCAGGCGGTATTGAAAATGCCTTTGCAGCCGCCTTTGGACCACAGGCCGGATTGTTCTTTTCTGATACGGTGCGCATTAGCGGTGCGACACGGCGAGAGTTTTTACGAAATGTGGCGATTGGCGCCGCGATGGTGGCACTCACGAACTGCACGCCGTCGGAGCGCTCTGCCTCTGAACCTGAGGATGATGCCGCGCCAGTCGGTGCCTCTGGCCTAGAGAAGACAAGTTTGAAGATTGGGTTTATTCCTATTACCTGTGCGACCCCCATTATTATGTCTGAGCCGTTGGGCTTTTATGAAAAGTATGGCTTTCAGGCAGAAGTGGTGAAGATGCCTAGCTGGGGCGCGGTGAGAGATTCTGCGATCGCAGGCGAGCTAGATGCGTACCACATGCTGGCGCCTATGCCCATTGCTATGACCCTAGGCTTGGGTTCCGCTTCCTTTGGCGTAAAGCTAGCCAGCATCGAAAATATTAACGGCCAAGCCATCACCGTTGCCAATAGGTACAAGGGGCAGATAAACGGCCCTGCTGACTTCAAGGGCTTCACCATTGGGGTGCCATTCCCGTACTCCATGCATAACCTGTTGCTGCGCTACTACCTGGCCACAGGCGGCATTGATCCAGATGTAGATGTGAAAATTCGCCCTGTTCCACCGCCGGATAGTATTGCTCAGCTGATTGCGGGGGATATTGATGCCTACCTCATGCCCGATCCGTTTAATCAGCGCGCAGTGTACGAAGATGCTGGATTTATCTTTAAGCTGACAAAAGACATCTGGCCAGGGCACCCTTGCTGTGCTTTCGCGGCCAGCGATCAGTGGATTGATGCGAATCCGAATACATTTAGAGCGCTGAATAAATCGATTATCGAAGCAGCGGGCTATGCCAGCGATCCGGCGAATCGCCCGGAGATTGCGGCGGCGATTTCGGAGCGTGCCTTTTTGAACCAGCCGACTGAGGTGGTTGAAGCTGTGCTGACGGGCAACTTTGAAGATGGTCTAGGCAATTCGTTTGAGGTGCCAGACCGGATCGGTTTTGACCCCTACCCATGGCAAAGCTTTGCAAACTGGATTTCTTCGCAGCTAGTCCGGTGGGACTTGCAGGGCGATGGCAAGGCGGCAGAGGCCATCACTGACGATACCTACAACGAAGTAGGCGAGAATATTTTCTTGACAGATTTGGCTAGGGAGCTGGCAGAAGAGGTAGGGCTCAATCCACCTTCGGATATCTATCGTACAGAGACCCTAGAGTTCGATACGTTCGATCCGGCCAAGCCGGGTGAGTATGTCAAAGAACAGATTGAAGAGAATGGCGTCTAGTGCCAGTCACCTTTTCTAATATTGCATTCATGCGTTTGTGTTTGCAGGCCATGCGCATTCAACGGAGGTACAAAGCGTTATGACAACTGGAAAAGCAACGCTCAACGAGCCAAAAGCAAGAAATCAATTCTCTCCTTTATTTAGTGAGAACGTTAAAGCGACTGGGTTGTTTCTACTTTCCCTAGGGCTGTTTTTAGCTTTTTGGGAAGTGGGCGCGAATATGAACTGGTTGGCCAAGGGAATGCCGACTGCGTCAAAAACACTGGAAGAGTTGTGGTGGTGGTCAACCCATCCCTTCTTTGACAATGGGCCAAATGATTTGGGCATTGGGTGGAATTTGATCATCAGCTTACGCCGAGTGGCGATAGGCTACACGCTGGCATCTTTGATTGCGGTACCGCTAGGTATTTTGATTGGCATTTCGCCGGTGGCGTACAAGGCCTTTAACCCCTACGTGCAGTTGCTCAAGCCCGTCTCGCCTCTGGCCTGGCTACCGCTTGGTCTCTACATCTTTAGGGACTCAGAGATTACTGGGGTATTCATTATCCTCATCTCTAGTATTTGGCCAACGCTGACGAATACTGCCTTTGGCGTAGCCAACGTTAGCCCTGATTACTTGGATGTTTCTAAGAC
>JBCBKQ010000042.1:0-28437 GCA_038521595.1 Cyanobacteria bacterium J06627_28
GCCGCCAGCCAAGTCAACATTGACAGCATCGAAGAAATCACCCTCTAAAGCTTCAGAAAAAAAGTTCAGCTGTAAGAGATCCGCCTAAAGCGCTATTCTGAAGAACCTATGGCACTCTGCCATTCATTACATCGGAAATGCCAACCATTCCAGCAGGTAAATGGAAGCGCCCTTCGAAATCACGCTGCAAATCGTTCTCACCGTCCTAGCCGGGATTTCTGCGCAGGTGGTTGCCGCCTACCTCAAGCTACCTAGCATTATTTTGCTGCTGCTCTTTGGGATCGCCCTAGGCACCGATGGTCTCAGCTGGATTGCCCCCCAAACCCTAGGCGTCGGGCTAGAAGTCATTGTTTCCCTGTGCGTTGCGCTCATCCTATTTGAAGGTGGTCTCAACTTAGAACTGAGAGAAATTGGCAAAGTCTCCGGCAGTCTGCGCAACCTGATTACCTTGGGTACGTTCATCACCCTGGTCGGTGGAGGCATGGCCGCTCATTGGCTAGGCGAATTTCCCTGGTCTATTGCTTTTTTGTACGCGTCCCTTGTGGTCGTCACAGGCCCTACAGTCGTTACCCCACTTCTCAAGCAGGTCGGCGTAGAGCGCAAGGTCGCCACGCTGTTAGAGGGCGAAGGCGTGCTGATCGATCCCGTTGGCGCAATCCTTGCGGTGGTTGTGCTTGACATCATTCTCAACGGCGACGCGGGACCCGCCACAGTTGTAGGCGGTCTTGTGGCCAGACTCGGCATTGGTATTATCATCGGCGGCGGCGGCGGGGCGCTGATGGCGCTGTTTTTGAGAACGGCAAATTTCCTTTCAGAAGAATTGCGTAACCTCGTCGTCTTAGCAGGTATTTGGGGGCTCTACGGCCTTGCCCAAAGCGTCCGAGGTGAATCAGGATTGATGGCAGCCGTCGCAGCAGGCATCGTCGTTCGTGCCATTTCAATCCCCGAAGAACGACTACTCAGACGGTTTAAGGGTCAGCTCACCATCTTCTCAGTGTCTGTCCTCTTTATCCTGTTGGCGGCAGACTTATCTATTGCCAGTGTGTTTGAGCTAGGCCCAGGATCTGTGCTGACGGTGCTGGTGCTTATGCTCATCGTGCGCCCACTAAATATTTTGGCCTGCACCATTAACAGCGGACTCAGCTGGCAGCAAAAAGCCTTCATGAGCTGGATTTCACCCCGTGGAATCGTCTCTGCCTCAGTGGCTTCCTTGTTTGCCATTTTGCTCACTGAGCGGGGCATTAACGGTGGCGACTCCATTAAAGCCCTCGTATTTCTCACCATCATCATGACGGTGTTTGCCCAGGGACTCACGGCCCGTAGCTTAGCGCAGGCACTGGGGGTGACCTCGGGCAGTGCAACAGGCGTCGTCATCGTTGGCTGCAATCCGCTTGGCCTTACCATTGGCCGACTTTTCAAAGACAGAGGCGAATCTGTCGTCATCATCGATACTGACACAGCTGCTTCCGAAAAGGCTTTGGCAGAGGGCTTTCAGGTCTATGTGGGCTCAGCGATGAATGAAGAAATTTTAGAAGATGCGGGCCTGAGTTCTATCGGCACCTTCCTCGCCATTACCAACAATGGCGAAGTTAATTCTGTCATTGCAGAACGTGCCCAAGAAGAATTTCAGCCACCGCGCGTCTTTGCGGTGCTGCCCCGCATCAAAGAAAAAGACACCGACGCCAAAAAGCGCGGCGAACTCAAAACGCCCCGTCTCCCCGTCAAACAGTGGAATACTTTCATCACGGATGACGCCGTCCAAAAAGACACCTACGACTTTACCGCAGATGACCTTGACCTCCAGCGCGAACAGGTCAACAAGCTCATTAGCAATGGCGATCTCATTCCATTGATGGTCGAGCAAGCAGGCAAACTAGAAGTCGCCCTCGGCCAAACCGAGTGGCAAGCAGGCAGTCAGCTCACCTACCTCCTCCACGACCCCACCCCACAGCTGATAAAGCGCCTCTCCGGTGCCCGCAAACCTTCTCGTCAGCTAATCAAGCCCACCAAAGCAGCGGCGGCATCCACAGAAACCAGCCCGACGACCACACCGCAGCAAAAAACAGCTAAATCACCCGAAACTACGGCTCAGACCAACACCAGCAAAGTACCAGAAAGCAAAGTACCAGAAAGCAAAGTGCCGAAGCTAAACCAAACGCCTTCGAACCCGGCGACGGATTAATATACAGACGGATTAATACAGGGACGGCTAAGCCAAATAGTGCTGCCACTGCTTCACAACGGATGACGCCCCGTACCAATCCGCATCTTTGCGCGCAGAGTGAACGACTTCTTCTAAGGTGATATTTTGAGCACCCTCTAAATGTGCAGCGGCGACAGGGACGACGCCATCTCCCCACACATCGCCTTGACCAATGGTTAACCGATAGCTATTGAAGGTGAACCAGTCGGCTTTTTTACCCATAACTGACTTGCCCGCAATGCAGATGTATTTTACATCGTCATAAAAAGCGCCTGGATAGGTGTTGTTCACGAAGTCTAAATTGCGCTTTGTCCAGCGCTCTTCGCTGCGATGGGGTGTTCCTAGGGTTAAAAGGGTTTTGACGTGCGATCGCGCAGGTCTTGGCGACGTTCGATTGCGATCGCTTGTGTGCACATCGTAGGGAGACTCGCCCAAATAAATACGCGAAATCCACCCCCCTGCCGAATGCCCAATCAAGTTAATTTCATTACAGCCATGCTCATTCATCGCCTGCTGAGCCGTGGCATCTAGCGCCTGAATGATATCAATCACTGAGCGCCCCCCCACCGTCGTCAGCCAGTCGCGGCGGCGCAAAGGCACTGTCACTGCCGGAAAACCATGTTTCGCCAGGGCAGCTTCCATCTCTTTATACGGCTGTGCACTTGCCAAGTATCCCGGCAAAATGACCGTAGGTAGGGGCATAAGAGAGCAGCGTCCAATAGAGATAAGCAATCGAGATATTATTAGAGTAACGCTTAGGCGACCTTCGTCGAATTAACTCCCTTGTGACCAAACCAGCCCCCTCTGCGACAACACTTCAGCATCTCAACAACGTCAAGAAAGCTATCAAAAAAGACATCCATCCAGCAGCGGCGTGCGGCACGCTCTACGGCCTTGGCATCGGCCCTGGCGACCCAGAACTCATAACCGTCAAAGCCCTCAAGCAGCTGCAAGCGGCTCCCGTGGTCGCATTTCCTGCCGGATTAAACGGTCGCCCTGGCGTCGCTGAACGCACTATTGAGCCCTGGCTATCAGCAAAGCAGACCAAGCTACCCCTGCACTTTCCATACGTACAAAATGAAAAAGAACTTGCGATCGCCTGGGAAACAGCGGCCCAAACCGTTTGGCCCTATCTGCAAGCCGGCGACGTTGCCTTTGCCTGTGAAGGCGATATCAGCTTTTACAGCACCTTCACTTATCTCGCCCAATACCTAAAGACCCAGCAACCCAGCGCCATCATCAAAACTATCGCGGGCATTTCGTCACCCATGGCCGCTGCCGCCGCCCTGGGCATTCCCCTCACCTGCGGTCGCCAAAGCCTCGCCGTCCTGCCCGCGCTATACGCCGTGCATCAGCTAGAGTCTGCTCTGGAATGGGCCGACGTCATCGTGTTGATGAAAGTAGGCAGCGTATATGGCCAAGTGTGGAAAATCTTAGAGCAGCATCAGCTACTCAACCACAGCTACGTGGTAGAACATGCCACTAGAGATAGCCAAGTCACCTATAAAGGTCTGCAAAACCGCCCAAACCTGAAACTGCCCTACTTCTCCATCATGATCGTGAAGCAAGATAAAATTGGCATAGCTTAGGGTTAGTATTTCTACACAAATCGCATACCCTTAAGCTAGGCTAAAGCCTACATATTACTGCTAGCCGCCAAGTACTCAGTCTCAGCCCCTGTCAGCTTTACCCCATGGCTACTTCTTCTGCCCTAAAATCCATCACCACCCCCCTGGGGAAGGTAGTCAAAGTATTAACACCTACCGGCATTGGTGTGCTGGTATCGCTCGGAGCCCATGTTTTCCTGTTTGTAAACGGGCCCGGAACTAACTTTTCACTGGCAGCTCTCGATGAAGCCGCTCAGCAAGAAGCGGAAGAAACCATCGTCCCCGTCATAGAACTCACCCCTGCTGAACGCAGCCGCCTACCAGGATTCGCGCAGCCACGCACGATAGTCCCTAGCCCTACAGGCTTAGGTACTAGTTTCCCCTTGCCTCCTAGCATCGGCTCACTCAACGATCGCCTCAACGCTCAGCTCAATGCTCGCAAGCCCAGCGCCGCCAATCCCCTACCATCTCCTACGACCAGCCTTCCTCGCACCCGCACAAACCGAATCGTGCGAGGCACAGGCCTGAGCCCATCAGCACTGGCAAACAGAAGAGTCACCGGAGCTGCCAGACGCCCCGCACCCACAGTCACTGTTATCGAAGAAGTTCCTCAGGCTAGCCGCTCTGGTTTACCAATAGTAGAGCCTTCCATCTCAGTTTCGGGAGAGGTTGGCACACCCAATAGTCCTTCTACAAGCACATCCACGCAGTCAGCAACCAGCAGTAATGGCTCACAGCAGCCATCGGTATCGACCAATCCACTAGATCGGGCATTGGCCAGGCTAGAGCAGCAAAGCAGTAACAATACAGCACCTTCTAATGGAGGCGAGCCCGCCGTCACGCCAGAGGGTAGCGAACCCGTCACGGCAACGCCGATTGAGGTCGAAGAACCCGATGCCATTGCGATCGCACCTGCCCAAGGCAACCCCAACCAGCTACGCGACGCCTTCCGCTACGACCCCACAGACGTAGACCCCGAAGCAGGCGAAGAGAACCTAGAAGAGTGGCTAGTCGTCAGCGCCGAGAACAAAAGCGGCCTCAATAGAGCAAACGAAGACATCACCATCGACTCAAACTTCAAAGTCTGCGTGGACAATCCACCTGTCAACGGTATTGTCGGCGTCATCGTTAACCCTGATGGCTCCCAAGAGGCTGCTCAAGTACTCAAAAGCATCGGCTACGACATTCTCAATCGCCAGGCACTAGACACCGTCGCCTATGCGGACTTTGGCGAAGTCGAAACCGCCACCCAGTACGAAGTCAATGTTGAGGTCACTTACTCACCAGATGGCTGCGTCGAAAACCTGCCCGACACCGCAGAGTAACGCTTGCCAAGAGTAACGTTTACCAAGCAAGTAGCTTCATTTATCTTTTTGAAGTTTTGCAACGCGAATTAGAATTTCGTTACAAATCAAAAGAGGCGCTTGTTCGGCCAATACGCCTCTGGCCAAATGTTCTAGACAGTTTTTTGAAAAAACCTGCGTTATTTTTGCTTTACAAGCGTTTGTTACACAAGCAATAGATTTTAAGCCGCGTTACTTTTGTTTGCTGAATTCTCAGCAAAAGGCTGCATAGAGCAACATTGTATTAATATAAATACATCCAATTGATATGGCTCAATGGCCTACTTCCACCATGAAAATGATTAGCAAAGCAGGGCTTGGACAATCCCTCGGGCTCGGTCTGTTACTGGTTGTCGGCTGCGCTGGGCTGATGACGCTAATGTCGATGGCATCCTAGGATTATCACCCGAAACGGTTAATAGATAACGGTTCATAGATATAAGAGTGAGCAACCACTCACCATCAGCCATCAAAAAAGCCGCTTCCTTTCGGAGCGGCTTTTTTAGTTTCATTGAAACCATGATGGATTGAGGATAGACATGTAAAAAACTGTCAGATAAACCCTAAAGACGCTTAGTCAACGTTCTACCGTGGGTATCGGTTCCACAGCTGCTTAGCAGTTCGTACTCATCGGCCAGTGCCTGCACGCGCTCCGTTTTGCCCGGGCTAGGTCGCCACACCTTAGGATTGTCATAGGCGTAAAACGTTTCTACACCATCTATGCCCAGCTGCACCGCTGCACGAATAAGCGTGGTCTCGTCCGTGCGATAGCGTACGGGATGGGCCAGCACCGCAATGCCGCCCGCCTGCTGAATGGCGTTAATCACCCTATCTGCCTGTCTGTCTGTTCCTTTAGGTGCTGCCCCTTGGAGATAGCGCTGCATCCCCTCGTCGTCTACACGAAAGCCGTATCCCAAAATGTGCACGTCCGTATCGGCGAGCAAAGACGTAACCTCAACGCCTGTCCACAGCTTTGGCAGTGTCTTTACACCCGGCTTGCGTCTGGCACTCCAGCTAGACGGGTTATGCCAGCGCCAGTCTTCCATCCATTCACAGGCTTGGCGATAGGCCTTAACCGTGTGATGGTCTGTAATCGCTAACCCACGCAGGCCAATCTCAACGGCTTGCGTCATTAGCTCCGACGGAGACAGTTTTCCGTCAGAGCAGTGGGTGTGCATATGAAAGTTGTAGGTTCTCGGGCAGCTTTGCGCGCTAATACTCTGTAATACTTCTCTAAGTAGTAAAGAATCCTGCGTCGCTGTCCGACGGGCTACCTCCTGAATAGAGGCCCGTTCAGCACGACTGGCAGACATGGCTATGTAGCATTATCTTACGACTAATCCTACTATACCCAAACTCCTGCTATGTGGGGGAAATCTACAGATCGATTGGACAGATCGATTGGACAGAGCGATTGGTTGGATTGCAAGCATTAATGGCAACTCGGGTGCAAGCGGCACAAACTGACTACAGGGCACAAACTGACAATCAGCAATAGCCAACCGTACCAGCCTAGCCATTAGACGGCGTAATCAAAGAGCGTATCTAAATAAATTCTCGAAGGGGTGTGATCGCCTTCTTTTTGACCGTTTTGCAGCAAAAACAACGACAGAGCTGCCGAATAAACACGGTCTTGATCCCAAGTGGGGTGAGTTTCTAAAAAGCCTTTGAGAGATTCGTGAAGTTCTTCAGGAATTTCTGCCAGGACGCTAATGGTGACTTGCATTGAAGGCCTCTGGTTAATACTGCACTCGGCAGGTAGTTGAGCCATTGTGCGCTAAGGGGGGTAGGGGTTGTCAATGATAAAAAATCATTTAACTCATTTTCTAAATCAAGGACATACAACGAAAAATATAGGGTTTCAGCCGTTTTTGTTTACATAAGTTTACGCAAATGCCTTAATTTCTCAGTTTTCTCCGGCATAGTTCATAAAATCCCAAGAAGTGGGTGAACCTACTGGTTTGTCGTAGAAACCTGTGGAAAACTATTCTGAAACTGTGGAAAACTTTTGACGAATTGGTGGATAACTTGTGGAAAGCCAATTTCCAAGATTAAAAAAATAAATATGGAAAAAAGTTGGTTTGATCTGAGTACGCGGTTGCGCTTCTTGTCATCATCCGGTAAGTGCACCCGTTCAAACCCAGTGCTGTCAGGGCCTAGCAAGCTACACATCGCTCAAAATGACTTTTGCGACACCTCGATACGAGATGCCCTCTGGCTGAATTTGAAAGCGTAACGGCAATATTTCCACCCCTTTTTTGACTGCTTTTCGCAATAATTGACCGTACAGGGGGTCAGACCCATCACCTGGGGAAAACTCTTCGCAATCGCCTCGGTTGATGAAATAAACCATGACGGCACGAGCCCCGGGCCGCAGGTCTGTCAGCTCGCGCAGGTGCTTCTGGCCGCGCGTTGTGACGGTATCGGGGAAAAGGGCGCAGGTGCCATCTGTCCAGGTTGTATTTTTTACTTCTAGGTATATGGGGCGCTGGTCGGGGGTGCCTGTGAGCAAAAAGTCGATGCGGCTTTTGTTGTCTTTGCCGTAGCGCACTTCTGGCTTGATGGTGTCGTACTCGCCTAGCTCGGGAAAAAGGCGATGCTCTAAGGCTGAACGGATGACTCGGTTGGGCAGGGCTGTATTGATCCCTGTCCATACGGTTTCGCGAGGAGACTGGCCCGAGGGGACTTCTATCAGCTCCCAGGTGTAGGCTAGCTTGCGCTTTGGGTTATTGCTGCGAGACACCATCACCGCGCTGCCAATGTCACAAACGCCGGTCATGGGCCCAGTGTTGGGGCAGTGGGCCGTAATGGTTTCGCCGCTGTCTAGCTCAATGTCGGCAAGGAAGCGCTTGTAGCGTTTGAGCAGTTTGCCGGGAAGTAGCTCAGGATACGGGTAAAACCAGTTTGTGATGGGCTGTGTCTGGTCAGTGGGTTGCTCCGGGCCTTGGTCAGAGAATGCAGACAAAGTGAAATGCTCCTGTTTTTTCGGTTTTAAAGTTTTGCGTGGCTGGCATTGATGAACCCAGCAGAACTTGATATTCTCAGAAACCCAGAACGTTTAGATAGAAACACGTATGCAGCGTCAACCCATTTACAGCCGCCGTTCAATCATTTCAGGGTTCTGCGGATTGCTCTTGTCAGCGGCTGTGGGATTTGGCTGTACCGCACAAACAACGGGCGATACAGACGTCAATGGTGCAGCGACTGATGCCCAAGCAAACTCAGCGGCCCTAACAGTAGGTGCCATTCCAGACCAAGATCCCGAGAAATTACAGCGGCTCTACGGCATTTTGGCGGACTATCTCAGCGAGGAGCTGGGCGTGCCGGTGGAGTATCAGCCAGTGACGGACTATGCCGCAGCGGTGACGGCGTTTAAGGTGGGCGATTTAGATTTAGTTTGGTTTGGTGGACTCACAGGTGTGCAGGCAAGATTGCAGGTGCCGGAGGCAAGCGCGATCGCACAGCGCGACATCGATGCCGAGTTCCACAGCGTTTTCATTGCCAATACCAATAGCGGCCTCTCCCCGCTCGACGACCTTAGCGAACTCTCCACGCTAACAGGCAAAACCATCACCTTCGGATCAGAGTCTTCTACCTCTGGCCGTCTCATGCCCCAGCACTTTCTCTCAGAAGCGGGTGTCTCGCTAGAGGATTTCCAGGGCGAGCCAGGGTTCTCAGGATCCCACGATGCCACGATTAAGCTGGTCGAGGCAGGTACCTACGAGACGGGCGCCCTCAATGAGCAAGTTTGGCTAGATCGCGTTGCAGAAGGTGAAGTTGATGAGACCAAGGTCACTGCTATCTGGCAAACACCTGCGTATTATGACTACCACTGGGTTGTAAACAACGAGACCGTCGATGAAAAATTTGGTGCAGATTTTACCGATAGCATTCAAGCAGCGCTACTTAAGCTTGATCCCACGGTTCCTGAGCAGGCAGAAATTTTAGAGCTGTTTGGGGCAGAGAAATTTATCGAAACGGAAGACGCCAACTACGTACAAATTGAGGCCGTCGGTCGAGAGATTGGCAAGATTAGTGACTGAGGCGACTGATCGCAATTTGCATTCTGATGGAACGTTAGCGGCGGCAGTGCTTAGGCTCTCGTCTGTTACTTGCCAGTTTGGGGCAGTGATGGCCCTAGAGAATATAAGCATTGCGATCGCACCCACAGAAAAAGTCGCCCTCATTGGCCCTAGTGGCGCAGGCAAAAGCACATTGCTCAGCCTCTGCAACGGCTCGCTGAGCCCGACCCAAGGTGAGATTTTTGTCTTAGGTCAAGCCTTTCATCAGCTTCGTAGCAGGCAGCGCCGCCAACTACAAAGGCAGATTGGCACTGTTTATCAACAGCATCAGCTGGTTGATAATTTAAGCGTGATTCACAATGTGAATGCTGGGCACTTGGGCCGTTGGCCGCTGTGGAAGTCGCTGTGGTCTTTGGTTTGGCCGCAGGAGGTATTGCAGGCGCAGCAGGCGCTTGCGCAGCTGGGATTAGCCGAAAAGCTATATGCACGTACAGACAGACTGTCGGGCGGGCAGCAGCAGCGAATAGCATTGGCCCGTGTATTGGTGCAAGATCCGGCCATTGTGCTAGCAGATGAGCCGGTGTCTAGTGTGGATCCAGCGAGATCACACGACATTATGCGTCAGCTTTGCGAACTGGGTCAAAACCGTACGCTCATCGTGAGTTTGCATGATGTTGCATTGGCAAGGGAGTATTGCGATCGCATTATTGGCCTGCGCCAAGGTCGCCTCATTTTCGACTTACCGAGCGCAGCAGTCAGCCCCGAACACCTCACTGCTCTGTATGCTCTGAACGTATGATCTCTCAGCCGAATCAAACGGTAGGTATTCGTATCGGCAAAGCAAAGCACGCTGCGCTCTTACTGTGGCTGACGCTACTGGTTTGGGCGCTATGGCAATCTGGCTTAGGGCGGCAACCCCTCATTAACTGGAATGGGTTTAGCCTGATTGGTCAGTTTTTGGCGGCAATGGTGCAGCCTGCCCATGACCGCGCATTCTTGGCACTAATTGCCAATGCCACCGTCACGACCTTTGCTTTTGCCGTCTGTGGGACGACGCTTAGCCTCGGGATTGGCTTAGTGGGCGGTATTTTTTGCTCACGCATTTGGTGGGAAAGCGTTTGGCCAGGGAAAACAGGCAATAGCACTTGGTTGGGATTGAGGGGATTGCTGGTGATTCCTCGGGCGATTCATGAGCTGATTTGGGGGCTATTGTTGCTGAGTTTGCTGGGATTAGATCCAGTGGTGGGGGTGCTTGCGATCGCACTTCCCTTTGGCGCAATTACTGCAAAAGTCTTTGCTGACATCATCGATGAAACGCCCACGCTGCCGCTCAAAGCATTAATCAATAGCGGCATTCGACCTAGCCTGGCTTTTTTCTATGGTCACCTGCCGCAGGCATTGCCAAACCTGATGTCTTACGGGTTTTACCGATTTGAGTGCTCGCTGCGGGCGGCGGCTGTTCTAGGGATCATCGGTGCGGGCGGGCTAGGCTATCAGATTTTTCTGAGCCTTCAGTCTTTGCAATACGAGCAGCTGTGGACAGGCTTTTATGCGTTGATTTTGCTCAATGGTGCGGTCGATACCTGGAGTGCAACGCTGCGTAGAAAGATGGGTTTTGTCAGTCGGATGGATCTGACACGCGCTTCTAAGGTTCGTCCTTCTAGAGTTCGTCCTTCTGAAGTTCGTCATGAGGGGCAGGCTGATTTCAATCAGAAAAGCCCTGGGAAAAATCAAAGCAGAATAGACACACTATATATAAGGATGTCTTTGGGTGCGATCGCACTCGTCATTCCTCTCTGCTTTGCCACGCTCAGTCCAGACTGGAGCCGGTTGTTGAGTGCGCGATCGCAATTCACAGACTTAGCCACCCAGTTCACACCCGCTCAAGTCCTACCAGAATTTTCCTTTTCCCTCGCACCGCTTGCCCTACAAACTATTGCCATGTCCGTTCTAGCCATCACGCTAGCAGGCCTTGGCGGCATCCTTTTCTCCTTTCCAGCAGCACAAAATTTCTTTTTACCCGGCGGCATTCTCCGCTCAGCAGGCGAAACGAAGCAGCTAGGCATCGGCCATTTGTTCATGGTGCTCTCACGCATCGTGTTGCTGGGTGCCAGAGCTATTCCAGCACCAATATTGGCCCTAGTGATTTTATACGGGATGTTTCCAGGCATTTGGCCCGGTGCGTTGGCGTTGGCCATTCATAACTTCGGCATTCTTGGGCGGCTGATGGCGGAGGTGAATGAAAACTTACCCGATGGGCCGGTGCGGGCACTGCGATCACTGGGGGCTTCTAGCAGTGGCGTTGTTTTCTATGGCATTTTGCCAACTAATCTGTCTCGTTTTTTGGCCTACAGCCTCTATCGGTGGGAGGTGTGCCTTCGGGAAACCGTCATTGTTGGCTTGGTGGGCGCAGGTGGCCTTGGCAGACTGATGACTGAGCAGCTCAGCAGCTTTGACTACAGCGGATTGGCTGCGACCTTAAGCGTTTTCGTTTTGCTTACCGTTTTTATCGATAGCCTCAGTGGCTGGCTCCGCAGCACCGTCCGCTAGCGAAAAAGCAATCAGCAATGTGGCAAGGAGTGATTAAATAAGGACTGGTTTCATTGCCTTGAGGAGTCATTTTGAGTAAGCGATCGCTCGCAAATATTGCAGGTATTGTGGCGGCGGCGACGTTGCTCAGCAAGGTATTTGGACTTCTTAGGGAAGCGGTGATTGCGGCTTCGTTTGGTGTAGGGCCGGTAACGGATGCCTATGCGATCGCATATGTCATACCCGGCTTTTTGCTCATTTTGCTTGGCGGTATCAATGGCCCGTTTCATAGCGCCATTGTCAGCGTCGTCGCTAAGCGAAAAAAAGAAGACATCGCCCCGCTCGTTGAAACGGTGACCACCCTCGTTGGCATCATCCTGATTGCAGTCACTGCTGCCATTATCATTTTTGCCGACCCCATTATTACCAAGGCCTTTGGGCAAAACTTAAATCTAGAAACGCAGACTATTGCGATCGCGCAGCTGCGGATTATGGCCCCTATCACAGTCTTTGCCGCCTTTATCGGCATTGGCTTTGGTACCCTCAACGCTAATGATCAGTACTGGCTACCCTCCGTTAGTCCGCTCCTTTCTAGTAGCGCAGTCATTGTTGCCCTCGGTGCATTTTGGCTGATTGCAGGCGGCGATATTAGCAACCCTCAAACAGCCATCATCGGCGGCATGGTGCTCGCAGGCGGGACCCTCGTCGGTGCTGTTTTGCAATGGCTGATTCAGGTTCCGGCCCTATGGAAATCTGGGTTAGGTCGCCCGCGCCTAGGCTTCAATTTCAAAGACCCTGGCGTGCGCAGCGTCATGAACGTACTCGCCCCGGCCACCTTCGCCTCGGGCACCTTTCAAATCAACGTTGCGACCGACCTCTACTTTGCAGGCACCATCGAGGGTGCAGCCGCTTCTTTAGGCTTTGCTAACCTACTCGTACAGGCACCACTTGGCATCATCTCAAACATTGTGCTGGTACCGTTTTTGCCTATCTTTTCTCGCCTTACCGAGCCAGAGCAGTGGCCAGAACTTAAGCAGCGCATCCGTCAGAGCATTGTTTTGGTAGCACTGACCATGCTCCCTATGAGCGCCCTGTTTATCACCCTCGCTCAGCCCATCGTTAGGGTCGCTTACGAACGCGGCAACTTTGGCGAGCAAGATGTGCAAATTGTCTCGTCCATTCTGCTGGCCTATGGCCTAGGGATGTTTGTTTATCTTTCTCGCGATGTCATGGTTCGCGTGTTTTATGCCCTGGGCGATGGAAAAACGCCGTTCAACATCAGCCTGGTCAATATTGGCTTTAACGCCCTGTTTGACTGGATATTTTTTCAGGTATTGGGCATGGGTGCACCCGGCCTAGTCATTGCCACTATCGGCGTCAACATGTTGTCGTTAGGTGCAATGACCTTTTTTCTTGCCCGTAAAATCGATGGGTTGCCGATGCTTGAATGGGCTCAAACTATTGCAACGATTACCATCGCAAGCTTTCTAGCAGGTATTTCTAGCTGGCTGACCCTGGGCGGGCTAGCGAGCATTTTTGGCACTAGTGGCTTCTTGGTTAATCTGTTTGAGATGTGTGTTGCAGGCGGTATGGGATTAGTCACCTTTGCACTGTTGACGATTGTTTTAAAGATTCCAGAGGCTAATATTTTGGCCAATCAAATTCGCACTAAGCTCGGCCGCTAATCCATCACCTGAATTATTAACGAACAGGTGTAAGCGCACAACTCACATTGCAGAAATATATGACAGTCACTTAAGCCTTAAGGAATTCCTGAATCTTGTTCTTGATGAAAAGGGCATGTTTATAGCTTTTCGTCGTCAGCAGAGGCCGAGTTTTTAGTGAATTAGGCAAAAGCCTCACCCGATGTTCTTGAGTTTTGAGCGTAATACCGTATCCTTGCTCAATGGTGCTGTGAGAGATATTGATCGTGAGATCGGTAATGTCTGCCAAAGAAATCACCTGACGGCGGGGGCCGAGTAGCGTCCATCGCTGACGTTGAAGCTGGCCCAGCTCTTTGTGAAAACGCAGTTCTTCCACTTGAAACTTCTCGTAAATGCCATACAGACACCCCAATCCAATCAAGGCCATAAAGCCACACAGGCCAAATATGGGCAATGGGTTGAGCGGTAGGGAATTATTGATTTCATATTGAAACTCAGGCCGCTCAGATGCAAGAAACTGATAGAGACGATGAGTGACTTCTTGAACGCCATCGGACTTGCTATAGCCACCAAAGCTGGTGTTTTCTACAAGTCCGACTTTGCCTCGGTCAGTCTCTAAGAGAACCACGTGCTGAGGCTTTCGAGAATGTCTCACAATCGGTTTATAGCTTTTATCTGCTGCTATGTGCTGCAAGATAACTGCGCTGACTTGATTGAATTCCATCGTAGAAGACCCTAGACCCATGACAGTCGTATCTTGTCGTGTGCAATTGACAATATCTGGCTGTGCGCGGCGGCAGCTTATGGTCACTGTCCTAAAATCTGGCACTATCGAATACAGGGAAATTAGTGGGGTGCCCAGAAAGAGACCGACAAAGAGCAAAAGAAACAGACCTGTGCCCAAGTCAGATTTACTTTTTAGCCGCAATTCGTTGGGCGATTCATGTAAGACTTTCATAACAAAAACAAGCACAGGCTCGGACAGGGTGTTATCCCAAATATGCCCTGAGCGTGTTCTTGTCTGTCAGCAGTCGTTAGCGCGCGTCCATTGATTGAACCACCAATACCGGAGCTGTCGCATCACGATTTTAATAAAGCCTTTAAAGCAGATGCCGTACAGATCTTGAACTGAAGCGGCTTAAAATCTACAGGATGAAGGCAAATCGAATTGATCCGAATGACAGCACCTAGCCCTTTAGGAGACAAGACTAATTCGGCGCCTGCACAAATGGCATCCCTAGCTTCCTCAAAGCATTTTCCGATGTCATCTGCTGGCGCTTGGCCCAGTACCTGAATACCGTTTTCAGCAGGTACTAGCTCTACATCTGCCTGATAAATCGTGACATGACTGCCACCACTAGCGCTCTGACAAACTTTGTGTACCTTTAATTGCAAGTTGCGTTGACTCGTCATGATGCCTTGCGTGTCGAAGATATTGCTAGATAGTCTATCTGGCATAAGCCGAGGGCTCTGCCGTCTCACATTGCCAAATTGAGATAACTTCATCCTCACTCGCTGCCACTAATGAACGGCCATCTGGGGAAAACACAGCCGCATTCACACCCCAATCATGGGCTAACTCAGCAACGCGATCGCCCGTCGAAACATCCCAAAGCGTCAGCATCCGATCTTCACTACCTACAGCGAGTAGATTGTCTTTATTGAGCGCGATCGCACGAATCACCTGCTCAGACTGGCAAAGCCTCACCGGCTCAGACACCTCCAAATGCTCATCCACCTCATATGGCCAAACAGCCGTCGGCGTCGCCGCAACCAGTCGAAACGTCCCTCGAACAGGTTCTAACTGAGCCACCGCCAACCCCACCACTCGCTCACCATTACGACCAATGCGAATATTTTTAGTCAGCTGAGGCGTGTCTTTTTGAAACTGCTGTCGCCAAAACTTCAGCGTGCCATCGTCGCTGGCACTGGCAAGCAGGTAAGCAGCAGGGGTTTGTAAAAGTGCGATCGCATTCACCCTTTTCTGATGCTGCGCCAGCTGCGCTACCGGCAATAGCGTCGTAATCTCCCAAACCACCATTTTCCCGTCGCGATTCGCACTCACCAGCTGCGTCCCATCCGCACTCACCTGCAAATCCGTCGGCGTCCAGCCTCTCGTCGGCAGCGTATTGAGCAAGCACCGCTCCGCACTATCCCACTCCTTAATCGTGCCATCTGCACTCGCGCTATACAGGGCGCGCCCATCTGGGTGAAACGCCAGCGCCGTAATCTCCGCCGTGTGCCCATCCCCCATCAGCCGCCGCCGCGCAAACGTATGCACCAGCTGCCCCGTCGGCCAATGCCACAGCCGCACAGCACCATCAGCTCCACCGCTCGCCATCGTAGCCCCATCAGAACTCATCGCCAGCCGCTGCGTTAACCCAATAGAGGGTGCTAATCGATGAACACGTTTCCAGAGCTGAAGCGGCGAAGTCTTTACGCGGCCCTTACCGCCAGCAGGCAGCGCAGTCGCAGATGTCTTGGATTGCCCCTTAGAAAAAATGTTGGACAGCGTAGACGGTTTCTCCAGCAGCGTTTTCAAATTCGGAACAGCCGCCGTCGCCTTAGAAACAATTTGCTTTGAAGTCGTAAATAGTCCGCTTGCACTAGATTGAGCAGACGATAAGTCGAGGGAGACTTCTGCCATAGTGCTGTATCGATTTTGGAGCGATCGCACCACCATCTTCTCCAGCACCCGCGCCAACTCAGCCGTCAGCGGTTCGCTCAAATAATCCTGCCAAACCCATCGCTCCTCCGCAGCCGAATACATCGCAAACGGATGCACCCCGGTGAGTAAATGAATGCACGTTAGCCCCAAACTGTAGATATCACTGGCAAACGTCGCCTGCCCCATCGACTGCTCCGGCGCAGCATACCCCGCACTGCCAATGACCGTTTTTGCAGGTCCGTGCTTTACCCACTTGGCCGCCCCAAAATCCACCAGCATCGGCAGCTGTTTTTTGCCGTCGTTTTCGGACAGCATCACAATATTGTCCGGTTTGATATCGCGATGGATAATTTGAAAGCTATGGACATATTGCAGCACATCCACCAGAGAGGTGAGCAGCGATCGCACGTCCTTTTCCGCCAGCGGCCCAGCCTGCTCCACCAAGGCCTGCAAGTTTTGCCCCGGTGCAAACTCCTGCACCAAAAACTGCCCGCTCTCAGCCTCAACCGCATCAAACAATCGAGGAATCTGCGGATGCTCGCCCAGCTTACGCAGCCGAGAAGCCTCCCGCTTAAAGCCAGACTCATCAGCAAAAGCACTACGGTAAATTTGCTTCAGCACACAGGGTTTACCCGTCTCAAAGTCACGCCCCAAAAACGTCCGACCAAAGCCACCTTGACCTAGCAAAGCCTCCGCCCAGTAGCGATTTTTTAATATCAAAGACGTGCCACAGGTTCGGCAAAACCTGTCAGCATCAGCATTCTGAGGCTGCGGACAAACGGGATTAAAGCAATAGGCCATAGCAGCAGCTAAGTCGGAATCGCCTCACCGGGTCTTAGCTTCGCCCATTTCCCCATTTCTTCGCGGTAGCTATCGCAGCCCACCACATCATATTCAAAGCCAAACTCATTTTCCTGCACAATCTGATCGCCCTTTACTTCCACCTTCGGCAAAGAAATATTGGCATTAACCGTTGGATTATTCGGCTCAAAGCTAGGCGCTGTCGTCAGGTGAGGCTGCTGGTGGTTTGTTTCTACCGCGTGATAAGTCACACAGCTATCCACGTAATGACAATTGACGCAAATACACATAGGGCAGGCCCTCCGACAGCAGCTAAATGTCTTAGCTCCACTCTAGCGCACGTCCCTCTAGATGACTTGCAAAACAGATACATCTCGTCAAAGCTGCATTCGGCTTCACAGGATGTTCTACGGTAGATTGAGAAACCCACCCCGTCGCTACGCGCCACCCCTCCAGAGGGGATCTGCCTCAGGAGATGAGGCTAAAGGTAATCGAAAGCAGCCACACAATGCCACATAGCCAAGGGAAAAATCCCCTCTGGAGGGGTGCTCGCAGGGCGGGGTGGGTCAACAACATAGGCTACCAAGCCGACATCCCACTCTTTCTTCTGCATGTCGCTGTTCTCCCCCACAACCTGGCCTTTTGACATCCAGCACCTTCCTAAGGGAGCGTGCTTAGTCGGCGGCAGCGTGCGCGATGAACTGCTAAACCGCAAAGCAACTTACCTCGACCTAGATTTCGTCTTACCAACCGCAGCCATTAAAACAGCGTCAGATATTGCCAGCGCCTACGATGCAGGCTTTGTTGTCCTGGACAAAGAACGACACATTGCCCGCGTGGTATTCGAGCAGGTCACCGTAGACTTTGCCCAGCAGCAAGGCGACAGCATTGAAACAGACTTGCAGCGGCGGGACTTTACGGTTAACGCGATCGCATACAACCCCCACACCCAAACCTTCATCGATCCACTCCAAGGCAAAGCAGACATCGCCAGCAAAACCCTGCGCATGGTCAGCTACCACAACCTCGCAGATGACCCCCTACGCCTCATGCGGGCCTACCGCCAAGCCGCACAGCTCGGCTTTATCGTAGAAACAAGTACTCAAACCGCCATTGCACAACTCGCACCAGCCCTACAGACCGTCTCCGTCGAACGCATTCGCAGTGAGCTAGATGCGCTGCTCACCGTACCCAACGCCCATCCTCAACTCAGCGCTATCTGGCAGGTTCAACTGCTCACGTTTTGCCTACCCTCCTTTACAGAGAGCAGTGTCGAGCAAATAGCCGCGATTGACGAAGCGCTCACCGCATTTCAAAAAGCACTGCCCGATTATGCACAAAGTCTTTCCCAGTGGTATCAACCCGTCCCCACGGGTGTCAGCCGCAGTTGGATAAAGGCAGCAAAGCTCAGCTGTTTGCTCAGTCAAGAGCCAAAGGTTGCCAACACCGAACTCACTCAGCTCAAGTACAGCCGCGCAGAAACTCAGGCTATCTGCACACTTCTAAAAGCAAACCCTTATATCAACCTACTCAGTCAAAGGCCACTAACGCGCGCAGAGCAGTTCTTCCTTTTCAAAACAGCAGGCGCTCACTTTCCAGCCGTCTCTCTATTGGCCAAAGCCAAAGGCGCAATGCTCAAAGCCCTACGCCCCCTCATTCAGCAGTTTCTAGATCCAGACAGCACCCTAGCCCATGCACCGACATTGATCACAGGTGATCAGCTCATGAAAATACTAGAGCTAAAACCTGGGCCAGCAATCGGCAAGCTATTAACCGCAGTAGAGCAAGCGCAGGCAGAAGGAAAAATTGAGACGACAGAAAATGCGATCGCATGGCTCAAAACCCACCATTCCACCTGAACCAAAGCAAACGAAGCATAGCAATGCGCTGATGCATTAGCGCATTGCTATACCTATACACTTAGCGCCCTTCAGAACACAGCCTGCAGCTGTCGGTAGTGGCTAAAGCCAAGTGCGGAACGCCATAACTACAGCTTTCCGCGCTTTGCTGTACATCCCATAACCAAAAGCCCCTCAGTCATCACAACTAAAGGGCCCCTAGCAGGCTTAAGCAATCTAGCCAGGTAAACTACATCGCCTGACGATGCCGCACATCTAGCTGATGGGCCAAACTACCCTGTGGCCAGTCCAAAGCATTTGCTTCACCCGCAGGCACTACGCTCACCATTGGCTGACGACGGCTCGCCGCACGCATAGAACGACGTGTCGTACGCTTTCCACCTTGAGGCTTCGCAATCACCCTTTGTGCCGTCGCCCGCGAAGCAACAACGCTTGTACCCACCGCCGCTGGTCTTACCCCAGCAGCCTTTCTAGGACGCTGACGACGCTTTTTCTGACGGGGTGCAGCAGAGGCGACAGCCACCTTCTCAACGGTTTTTGGGATTCCAGCTTTTTGGAGCCCAGACTTTTGAGCACCAGACTTTTGAGTACCAGGCTTTTGAGCACCGCTACGAACAGCAGCCATCACAGGTTGCCTCACTACGGGCTTCTTAACTACAGGCTTCTTAACCCCTGCCTTAACAGGAGTCCCCGTTCGAGTACGCACTTTACGCACACGGCCCTTTGCGCGAGCCGATGACAGCCGAGCCATTGCCCGGCGTCGAGACATGACCAGGCAGCCAGCCGCACAAGCACCCACAAACCCAACCAAAGGCAGCACAGGTAAGCCTGACGCACTTTCTACCGCGACAGATGAAACCTCTTCGCTCACGGGTTGTGCTGTCGCATCTCCTGCTATCTCATCAGAGCTTTGCGATATCGAAATCAGGCTGCTGGTTCTCATGGGCTCAGGCTCAACCACGGCCTCCGGCAAATCCATCGTTAGTCGACGCGGGCTCAGCATCCCTTCTAGGGCCAACGCCCCCCCGACCAAAGATATCGCCCAAAACCCCAAAAGCAAGACCCAAGGCCTTACCAAGAGCAGGTTTAGCGCAATTTTTACGCTCTTAGATTCTTTTACAGATTGCAAAGACTTCACCACGTTAGAACTGCCTTCAGCGACTTTCGTTGACCGCGCCTTGACCGAAGCAAACAGCGCAGTGGGTAGCACTTGCTTTAGGGCCTTTTTAGCAGGCATGTCTTTTTGAAGCTTCAAGGGCCGAAGTTTAGCGGTAGGAAGCTTCATAGGGGTCAATCTCTCTGGCGACCTGGACATAGTAAAGAGTTCCTTTAGAGAGCCTCTTTTCCGAAAGTTAACGGAATTGTAGAGGCATATTGAACGATTGGCTAGCTCTAAACCTGTTTTTGTTCGGAAATACGGTTTACGTGCCTAGAACTTAAGCGATCGCAACGCGTATTCATTAAAGGGGCTTAAGCTGTGCCCTAGCGCAGCTCCAAAGCGGGGACGTATCTCCCCGGATCCTGGGCTATCCACCCAGACGCCGAGTTTGTCCGCACCTCAAAATAAAGGAAGGAAGGCACATCACTGCCCACACTACCCACAGCGCTAGCTGCTGTTACAGACTGCCCAACCGAAACCGAAATATCACTTAAATTGGCATAACGCGTTTGTAAACCCTGCTCGTGGTTAATCACCAGAAGCAATCCATATCCCTCTCGCTCCCCTACAAAAGCCACCGTACCAGCCCCCACAGATTGCACTTCTGTCTGCGTGGGCACCTCAAAAGAAAGTCCGCTATTAAAGACCAGCTCATCTCTAGTAGGATGCGGCTGCCACCCATAGCTCAAGCCAATTGTCGCAGGCTCAGCCAATGGATACCCTAGCAGCGCTGACGACGCAGGCCGAACCGCTGTCGGGACAATCGGATTGGCACCAGGCACAAAGACCTGTCTGGGCACTTCACTCAGACAGCCATTCACCTCAAATAAAACATCCGCACGGCTGCCATACAGCTCTGCCAAAGACTGCCAGCTATCACCCACCTGCGCAGAAACCACAACACCATTAAAAGGAGGCAGTGTCAGCTCACGGCCCGCAGGCAACGCCGAAGAAGTCGTCAAGCCTGGATTAAACTGCGCCACAGTCTCAGGCCGCAAGCGATAGGTAGCCGCCACACTCGCAACTGTTTCACCCGCGCTAGCCGTATGCTGCTGCAAACGCTCTAACGCAGCTGGGCAAGCCGTTGCAAGCGCAGGCTGAGAAATAATGGCTGAGAAAGGAGCAACGGCAGCAACTAGCGCTGCCAACTGCAAAGGGAACGAAACGCGAGGCTGTAGACACCGTGACGGGAGCATAGGAGGTTTGTGGAAAGGCTTCAGGCAACTAATGCGGTTGGGTGCAATTGAGCAATAACGCTGTAACTACTGAGCTGCAACTATTGAACTGTAACTACTGAGCTGCAACTATTGAACTGTAACTACTGAGCTGTAACTACTGAGCTGTAACTATTGAACTGTAATTGCTTATTAGTGATGGTAGCGTGGCTGCCTAAAAGGGTCTCGTTTGTACTATTCGCCGTGGTTCATCAGATTTCAGGACAGGTTCACTCCAATTCCTATTGATAACTATTCCTAAGGTCAGAACAGTCACATAGGAGTGAGGCTCAGCGTCAAAGTTTGGGTACTAATTTAAGATAAAATCCCTCGCTAAAGTAAAGGAAACCCCTTTATACTTTTGTCAGCTGACATGGCAGCAGGGACTCTTCACGCTGCTGTCTCAAGGCAGGTAATCACAGAGGAATGGCAACATATGGGAGTTTCCCCAAAACACCTCGGTCTCGGTGGAACTCTGTTACTGCTCGGTACAGGCGCAGGCTGGGCTGGCAACCATTATTTTTCGTCGCAGCGGCCTGTGGCGCGTGTGCCAGAAAGTGCGATCGCAGAAGTCATTCCCACCTCTCAAGCCTCTATTGCACAGGCCGCACCAACGACTAATCTTCCTGTCGATGCCAACTTCATTGCCAACGCCGCCAATCGAGTCGGCCCCAGCGTTGTGCGCATCGATGCCTCTCGCTCTGTCAGCGGTCTTGTCGATCCCTTTGACCGCCGCTTGTTCAAAAGATTTTTTGGTAACGAAGATCCCGAGGACACGCCATTTCCTGAGGCGCCCCAGCTCCCCGAAAGATTAGAGCAGGGTACTGGCTCCGGGTTTATCCTCAGCGCCGACGGCAAACTGTTAACCAACGCTCACGTCATCGAGGGGGCCGACACGGTCAATGTCACCCTCAAAGATGGTCGCTCATTCGTGGGCGAAGTCATTGGCGCTGACCCTATTACAGACGTCGCTGTTATCAAAATTGAAGCGACCGATTTGCCCGTCGCACCACTGGGCAATACAGACAATCTTTCACCAGGACAGTGGGCGATCGCCATTGGCAATCCCCTTGGCCTAGACAATACCGTCACCGCAGGCATCATCAGCGCCCTAGATCGCACCAGCACTCAAGTGGGTATTTCTGACAAGCGCGTTCAGTTCATCCAAACCGACGCGGCCATCAATCCTGGGAACTCAGGCGGCCCACTGCTCAACGCCAACGGCGAAGTCATTGGGATGAACACCGCCATTCGAGCCAACGCACAAGGGCTTGGATTTGCCATCCCGATTGAAACAGCCAAGCGCATTTCCGACCAGCTCTTTGAAACTGGCGAAGTACAGCATCCGTATCTGGGCATCAAAATGGTGAACCTAGATGAGGAAATGCGCGATCGCATCAATCAAGACAGCGACATCAACGTGCGCATCACCGAAACCCAGGGCGTTGTCATCGTTCGCGTCCTAGAAAATACCCCCGCAGCCGCAGCCGGCCTCAAAAAGGGGGACATCATCAAAGAAATTGATGGCGAACCCGTCCTGGATGTCACAGATGTGCAGCTCCAGGTAGAAAGTGGAGGCTTAGAAAAAGAGCTTCAGGTCAAAGTCATTCGCGAGGGCGAGCTAAAAACCATTGGGGTAAAACCAACTGTACTCCCTGAGCGGCTGCCACAATAGCTTCGTAGCACTATATTCACAGCGCAATAGCCGAGCCAAGCGACCTATTTCTCGTCGTACCTATTCCTCATCGTCTGGATTATCCACATCCAGACCTAGAGACCCAGACAGACTTGTCTCCAGCTCCATGCGTTGCTCCATCTGTCGCAAAAAATAGCCCGTCATCATCGCAGACGCCAGCAGACCCGCCAAATTTTCACGATCTGTGCTGATCTGCACGTTAAAGCCATCAGCAGGCAGCACGCCCACCAAACCCTGCACATTGTGAGAAATGATTTGCTTAATCTCACCGCTGACCGACTGTGCAACCCGAGTAAGTACCTCAGGCGGCTGGTGCTGCAAATAATTCAAAAGTTCGTTTGACTTACTATCTTCACCATTCAGGCTGATAAAATCTGCACTCTCAGGATTGAAGACCATATAAACGCTCAATAACTGACTTTAAAGTAACGGGAAAACCCTTTAATGAGAACCGGCAAACCGCTAAAAAATTAAGCGCCTGTTTCTTAAAAAAATCTTCGTTTTCTTTACTTCACTAGACTAGCTTAACCAATAATGCCCCTAACCGACACCTTAGGACATCGCAGATAGCTAGACTTCAACCAATAGGAAGATTCCTCTCACAGCAATATTTTCAGCCACTCAAAAGGATCAATTCAGCACTAGCTTTCTGACTCAGCTGGAATCTCAGTTGGCGTCTCACCCGCTTCCTCAAGACCTGCTTACTCAGGACCTGCTTCCTCAGGACCTGCTTTAGCTGGCTCCAAACTATCTAGCACGTCATCGCTCGCGATCGCACCCTCAGCCATTCCTTCCGCCATCCCCTCAGTCACAGCTGTATCTTCCACAAAATCTTCGACGCCCCCCTCAGCAGTGCTTCCCTCACCCTCTGTAGGCACAGGCGTTTTCTGCTTTGGCAATCTCAGATTTGCAATCTGCGGCAGCTTATCAATTTCAAAGTGCTGATAAAACTTTTCAGTCACCTGCAGCCAAGACGAGCGCCCATCTGCCTGTCGCCTTTTTTTCACAAAGCCTTGATCCACCAAATCTGGAACATGCTGATACACCCCAGAGCCGCGCACATCTACCAGCTCACTCTGGGCAATGGGGCCACGCAGTGCGATCGCAGCTAACGTCCGCAATGCCCCCAAGCCAATATCCAACGGCACAATCGTATCCACCAGCGGCTTGTACACTTCACGCAGCTGAAGCGCATATCCTTCTTCTGTTTCAGCAATTTCTAGCGCACCCTCTCGATGGGCATACTCACCCATCAGCTCGATCAAGCCCTCTTCTGCGGTTTCACGATCGCACTGCGCAAACTCCGCAATCTGAGGAATCTTTAAAGGCTGAGCCTTCAGATACAAAATCGCTTCAATCCTATTGGCAAGCCGAGACATCGTTGCTCCTATCTCACGTCGATCAACTGTCTAGATCAACCGTTCGGCACGGCCTAATCCAAATTTCGCCCCGTCAACTCAACAAAAATATCCTCTAAGTTAGCAGGTCGCGTCATCATACCCGTTTTGTCCGGCTGTGCGTCAAGATACGCATTTGCATCCGCCAGCGTCGGGAAAAATACATACTCCCAGCGGTCGCCCTGCTGCTTCATCACAATCCCTTCACCGTGCTTTTGCCGCAGCGATTGCAGCGTGCCACTTTCAATCAGCTTCCCCTGATCCATAATGCCAATGCGATCGCACAAATACTCCACCTCTTCCATATAGTGGGTCGTCAGCAGCATCGTCATCTTGTGCTCACGGTTTAGCTCTAGGATAATTTCCCACAGCCGCCGCCGTGTCTGCGGATCAAGCCCTACCGTCGGCTCATCCAAAAATAAAATACTGGGCTGATGCAGCAGCGCCCGAGCAATTTGCAAGCGCCTTTTCATGCCGCCAGAGAGGGTTTTTGCCTTATCTTTTGTGCGATCGCCAAGGCCCACATACCCCAGCCACCGAGCAATATCCACCTCACGCTGAGGGTCTGGAATATGGTGCATCCGTCCGTGGAACTCCATGTTTTCCCACACGGTCATATCCGCATCCACACTCACCTGCTGCAACACCACCCCAATCTGCCGCCGCACCTGCTCAGGCTGACGGCTCACATCATAGCCAGCCACCACAATATCGCCCTGAGTCTGCCGTGCCAGCGTCGTCAGCATTCGAATCGTCGTTGACTTTCCGGCTCCATTTGGGCCCAGCAGGCCAAAAATCTCTCCCGGATGAATCGCCAAAGACAAATCATTCACCACGCAAGTATTGTTATAAACTTTGTGAACGTTTTGCAGAGAAACCGCAGCTACCATAGGTCAACCATCCGTCAGCGTCGCCTAATCCAGCCTATAGCAATCCTCCCCCTCTTCCTATTTCCCCTCTTCCTATTTCCCCCTCTTCTTCAAACATGCGAGCCAGAATCGAAAACGGCGTTCTCTTCCTGCGCAACGCAGACGTCCCTCCCTACAAAAAGAAAGGCTCCATGGTTCGCAATAGCTATTTCTGGGCACTCAAGTCCATCGCTGATCGCGCCCCCTTCAGCAAAGATTGGGAATTTGAAGAACGCGTCTGGATCGCCCTCTCGCGAATGCTCACCGCCTTTGCCGAGTCTGGCTATCTAGGACTACGAGAAACCCAGCTAGAATTTGCCCCCGAGGACGACATCCCAGAAGAACTACGCACTATGGCGACTTGGCGAGATCCTGAGGAAGAGGAAGACGAGGAAGAAGAAAAACCTTGGCCGTATAGCTAAGGTGAATCCCGTTGAAAAGAGAAACATACGCCTGCACAGGAGCCCTAACCAACCAATCACTAAAAAAAGCCCCCGGCAGAGTATCTCTGCCGGGGGCTTTGCTCAATTAATCTACACTGACAATTACATCAGGCCAATCTGAGCCAAAATACCTTTGCCTGTAGCAAACTCAGTTGCGATCGCAGCAATGAAACCAATCATTGCCAGGCGACCATTCCAGGTTTCTGCAAACTCAGTAAAACCTAACTTAGCGGGCGTGTTTTCCATGGGATGTATCCTCAAGTTGCTTCGGTTATCTTTTGCTGGCAAACCGTTCTTAAACAGTATCTACCAGCCTCGTAACATTATGTTAACGAATATCTTCTAGCCGGCCCCTATCTTTTGACGTATATGTCAAGGGAGCTATACAAAACTTGCCCTCTCAAACTTGCCACCTCAAACTTGCCACCTCAAACTTGCCCCTCAAAAATTACGACGTCAAAACCTGCTCACCCACCGGCTCACTGGCCAACAGCTCTGCCGCTTCACGCTCCTTATCCAACCGCCGCTTCCGGGCATATAGCTGAATCGTAATCACAAAAGACAGCACTAATCCTGCAATTAGCCAGGTTGTCGCACTCGTCGGAAAGCTGTTTTGAAATATCACCAGCATCACAATCGTCACTAGCAACAGCGTCGGCCCTTCATTCAAAGCCCGCAGCTGCTTTGGCCCCCACTGGCACTCACCAGCGGCCAGCTGCTTGCGCAACTTCGCGCAGTAAATGTGATACACCACCAGCAATGCGACGAAACCTAGCTTGGCGTGCATCCAGCCCTCGTGCAGCACATCTGGACGCTGCCACAGCAAGCCACCCGCCATCGCTAATGTCAGCAGCATTCCCGGCGTCGTAATTATTTTTAGCAGCCGAGTTTCCATCACCGCATACTGCTTTTTCAAAATGCTGCGAGCAGGTTCTGGCTCTTGCTCCGCCTCGACATGATAAATAAACAAGCGCACCAAATAAAAGAGGCCTGCAAACCAGACCACCACACCAATAATGTGAAACGCTTTGAACCAGTAATAAGCCATTGCCCTAAAAAACCTGAGCTAAAAGTCAGCATCTAAAAAAGTTAAACCTCTTTATATTCTCTGACAGCAGCTTATATTTTGATCGCAGAGCTCATTGGTTCTTAACGTTGGTTTTAAACGTTAATCCTCGAGATAGATCTCTCCAACACAAAAGACAGACCGCCCAGCCCAACGTCATCCTCTACTTAATCAACCACGGACAAGCCCATGCAAGTTACCTGGCAGGCCATCAATAGCTACGAAGACATCCTCTATCACAAAGCTGATGGCATCGCCAAAATCACCATCAACCGTCCCCACAAGCGCAATGCCTTCCGCCCCAAAACCATCTTCGAACTTTACGACGCCTTCTCCAACGCCCGCCAAGACACCAGCATCGGCGTCATCTTGCTCACGGGCATGGGGCCGCATACCGATGGCAAATATGCCTTTTGCTCAGGCGGCGATCAAAGCGTTCGGGGCAAAGCAGGCTACGTCGGCGAAGACGGCATCCCCAGGCTAAATGTCTTGGATTTGCAACGGCTCATTCGCTCCATGCCCAAGGTCGTCATTGCGCTAGTCGCGGGCTATGCCATTGGTGGCGGTCATGTGCTCCATTTGGTATGTGATCTGTCCATCGCAGCAGACAATGCCATTTTTGGCCAAACGGGGCCAAAGGTTGGCAGTTTTGACGGCGGCTTTGGGGCGAGCTACCTCGCTCGTGTCGTCGGCCAAAAGAAAGCTCGCGAGATTTGGTTCCTCTGCCGTCAGTACAACGCACAGCAGGCACTAAACATGGGGCTGGTCAATACCGTCGTTCCCGTAGACCAGCTAGAAATAGAAGGGCTCCAATGGGCCAGCGAAATTCTGCAAAAAAGCCCTATTGCCATTCGCTGCCTCAAATCAGCATTCAATGCAGACTGCGATGGCCAGGCTGGACTACAAGAGCTGGCGGGCAATGCCACACTGCTTTACTACCTCAGTGAGGAAGGCGCAGAAGGGAAACAGGCCTTTTTAGAAAAGCGTCAACCTGACTTCAGGCAATACCCCTGGCTACCGTAGACAGATTGCATCCCTCACTTTGCGATATCACCTGCCCCAGGGGCCTCAGACCTAACCTATGTCGTGTCATAGCAAAAGCCCTGGGTAGAAACAGTGTCCACCCAGGGTTTTTAACGTCTATTTGATCTACTTTTATCTACTAGAGAGATACTGGGATCACCACTATGAAACAAACCATCAGAACAGCCCCAAATTAATAGGAACTCATCTCGGGGATCACGCTAGTTAATATTAGCCAAGCGCCTAGCAAGCTGACGAGGCTTGTGGCTAGCAAGCGGCAGCGGCAGCGACATAATCTCAGCAGGCGAAATCGACGAAGCTGATGCTAGCTGCGCGATCCCCATGTCAGCATGTTTAGCAGAAGGGAAAGGTGCGATCGCAAGACAGCAGGCCTTCCATTGAGAACTCACCGGCACATTTAGCTGACAGCAACGGCCTCCCCGCCTTCCTTCGTGACTATAAAATTGGCAAAAACCACATCGAGACACCTTGCAGTTTGAAGCAGTCATAATTGAGTTTCTTAAATGACAACCGGAGACTTCATAATGACTTAACTGGAAACCACCTTTTCAAATATTAAAAACCCACACCTATTGATAAATAAAGTGAATCAAGTCCCTTACCGCTAAACTTTGCTTTCAGCTTTTCTTTATATTCTGTTTAAGAAGTGAAACATCCTTATCCATGGGGATTTCAGCTTTTGTGAAAAAATATATCTCCTCGGGGATCACACTCTAAAAGTATTTTTCACCTCATATTCACGGCGTTAAAAAGCGAAGTTGTGATTTTTCTTGATGACTGTTTCAATTCAATAAAAAATCCGCTGAAAATATAC
>JBCBKQ010000043.1:0-28436 GCA_038521595.1 Cyanobacteria bacterium J06627_28
TCACTTAGCTTACGCCACTACAAAAGGCTACAACCCTCGTTCTACAAAGCTAAGTGAGAGAAGCTATACACACGCTGCGACAAGGCTCGTCCTACGGCAACTGATTAACCCTAAAAAGCCTCCTAAGCGATGTCTTAGGAGGCTTTCTGCATTTTATTGCTGGCTATGGTGAGCCTTGGCAGCGCAGAGGCGTTTAGTAACCAGCTTCTCGGAAAGATTGGTATGCCTTTTCGGGATGGTACAGGTGGCACTGGCTAGCAATAGACCACATGAACGGCAGCGTAAACTTTCGCTCGATCATGTGCTCACCCCAGTTTTCTTTGAGGTTTGCATGTACCTTGCGTAGATTGTAAGAAGGAATGCCGGTCGAAACGTGGTGCGGAACATGCACGTTGATATCGTGGCAGAGGAACTCAATCCAGCGAGGATAGGAGCAATGTACTGTGCCTGCAAGCTGAGCTGCGCCTGCATTCCACTGAGCTTTAGGTAGGAATTGGATTTCGGGAATGGTGTGGTGCACGATGGTAAATGTGCTCATCCAGAAGTGATAGACCATCCAGGGCATGAGCCAGAACTTAACCAAGCCCCAAATGCCCGTCGTTGCGATGAGCGTCGGGAACAAGATGGCGGCGAAGATAGCAACAACTGCGATGGAGAAAAGCACTTTGCTATGGTCGCGCTTCTTAAAGTTTCTCAAGTCAAAGTGATATAGCGCCCAGTGGCCAATGGAGCCGACCCACCAGAAGTAGCTACGAATACTGCGCTGCAAGATGCGCATGATAGGGCCGTAGGCCTCGTACTCTTCTGGGCGTAGCGGTGTCCAGGCATTATCTTCCTCCATTTTGTTGGTATGGAGGTGATGATGATCGTGCAGTAGACGCCAGCAATGGAAAGGGTAAATCAAAGGCAAGAACGCAATGTGACCCACTAGATCATTGACCCAGCGACGCTTGGCAAAAGACCGATGGCCCGCATCATGTCCAATCACAAAAAAACCGGTCAGCGCGGTACCGGTAAAAAACCATGTAAAAGGAAGTAAGAACTGAGGAAGAAAAATGATGCCGCAATAGCCTGCGATCGCAGCCGTTATGCTAATGGCAACATGCTTCCAGGCCTTGGTGGCGTCTTTTTCAAAATAAGCTCTCGGGATGCTCCTAATAATTTCTTTGAGCTGCAAAGAGGTGCCCTCAGACGACGGGGCAGCAGCCGTAAACCTTTCTATCGTGGCAGTCAAAAGTCAACACTCCAGTGAAAATCGAATCAGCACCTCATCCATTAAGCAGTGTTGCAAAGGCTTAGAAATGCTTTAGGAAGCTTAACATTTAATGTATTTTGATGTCGTCGATGTCATCTGGGGGATAGAGGACGCTCGCGAATTCTTTTGCTACCCGTAGGCTGACTTATATACCCATTACGGATACCCATCACGCACCTGGCGACTTTTGCCATAGGATAAGAAGCAGTGCCATCATGCCAGTGAGCTTGACCGCCAAATCGCTTTATCCACCTGCTAATGAGCCTGATTACCTTTCAATCTGTATCCAAAGACTTCGGCATCAAAGAAGTGCTGCGCGATGGCTCGTTTAGCATTGAGCCAAACGATAAGGTGGGCGTCATTGGCGTAAATGGCTCTGGCAAATCAACCCTGCTAAAGATGATGGGTGGCCTAGAGCCCATTGACAAAGGACAGCGGCTGACAAAGTCTGGTGCGAGGCTCGTTTACCTGCCGCAGCAGCCAGACATTGAAGAAGACCTCACTGTACTCGATCAGGTTTTTGCCGATTGTGGTGAGCAAATGCAGCTGGTGCGAGAGTATGAGGCGCTGTCGCACAAAATGTCTCAGGCTGAGGGCAAAGCGCTAGAGCAGCTGATGAATCGCCTGGCTACCGTCAGCGAAAAAATGGAGACCTCTGGCGCCTGGGATTTGGAAACCAATGCCAAGATCATTTTGAGCCAGCTGGGCATTGAAGACTTTGAGGCGCGGGTGGGCGATCTCTCGGGTGGATACCGTAAGCGCATTGCCTTGGCAACGGCCCTGATGAGCGATCCTGATTTGCTCTTGATGGACGAGCCCACCAACCACCTAGATGCCGAATCGGTAGAATGGCTGCAGGATTATCTCGGCCAGTTTCGAGGTGCGCTGGTTCTGATCACGCACGACCGCTACTTTCTCGATAATGTCACCAATCGCATTATCGAAATCGACCGCGCGGATCTCTACACCTACGCCGGAAATTACGAGTACTACCTCACTAAAAAAGCAGAACAAGAAGCCTCTGCGGCCAGCTCCCAGCAAAAGTTTAAGGGCATGCTACGGCGCGAACTGGCCTGGCTACGGCAGGGGCCAAAGGCACGGAGCACGAAACAGAATGCGCGAATTCAGCGCATTGATGACATGAAGGAAAAAACCTTCAAAGAGGCGCAGAGCAAGGTTGAGATTGATACCGCCGGGCGGCGCATTGGGAAGAAGGTGATTGAGCTGGAGGGGATTACAAAGGCGTTTGGCGATCGCACGCTCATCAAAGACTTTACCTATGAATTTACCGCGAGCGATCGCATCGGCATCATCGGCGGCAACGGCGCAGGCAAATCTACCCTGATGAACATCATCACCGGCAAGCTAGCGCCCGACGCAGGCACCGTCGAAATTGGTCAGACCATCCACATTGGCTACTTCAACCAGCATTCCGAAGAGCTGATCGAAGCGCGTGACGAAAACCAGCGCGTCATGGACTACCTCAAAGAAGAAGGCTCCTTTGTCACCACTGCTGACGGTAGCCAGATTAGCGTCTCCCAAATGCTAGAGCGCTTTCTGTTTACCAGCAATCAGCAATACACACCCATCCATAAGCTCTCCGGTGGAGAAAAACGTCGTTTGTTCTTATTGCGAGTGTTGCTCAGTGCGCCAAATGTCTTGATCCTAGACGAGCCAACCAATGACTTAGATGTGCAAACCCTAACGGTGCTAGAAGACTATCTTGAAAGCTTTACTGGCTGCGTAATTACGGTCTCTCACGATCGCTATTTCTTAGATCGCACCGTTAAGAACATTTTTGCCTTGGAAGCAGGCGGCAACATTCGCCGCTATCCTGGTAGCTACTCGGTGTATCTAGAAACCAAAAAGAAAGAAGAGGCTGCTGCCAAAACAGCTCAAGCGCCAAAATCAGAAAAGCAAAAGTCTACAAAAAAGCCCTCCCATTCGCAAAGCAAGAAAGCCTCAAACAAAGAAAAGAGAGAGTACGCCTCTTTGGAAACCAAAATTCCTCAGTTAGAAGCGAAGAAAGAAGGGTTAGAAAAGCTGTTGTATCCGACACCACCGAGTGATTATGAGGAGCTGCAAAAGCTGACTGAAGAGATTGGTGCGATTTCAGAGGAAATAGATACTGCCACCGAACGCTGGATGGAGCTAGCCGAACTTATTTCTTAACTGCGTTGAAGGTTTCTTTTCAGCTTATTTTACTTGTCTAGTGGTGGTAATAGTGGTTCTAACTGAGCTTTTAATGGTGCTAGCTTCGATGTGATAATGCGCCAAATGACAGTTGATTGCACCTCGTTATATTGATGAATAATAACGTTTCGCAAACTATTGATTGCTTTCCAGTCGATGCCTGTTTGAGTAGTCTGAAGTTGTTTTGACACCTTACCCGCAGCTTCTCCTAAAATTTCTAACTTCCTTTCAACAGCACTCTGAATCAGATGGCTAGAAACATAGTCGTCGTATGACAAACCTTGGGTGAATTGGCGAATATGCTTGATTGCTTGGAGCATGTCCCAAATGTAACCAGCATCACGTTCGCTGACTTCAGTTGGCTTCATAGATAGTTCGGCAAGTACGTAGTATTGCTTGTCGTCTGTAAGGGTTGACCAGACCATGTCTTTCAGCAATATCGACCTTTCGTCCCACTAGATTGCCTAACTCGTCGTACATTTCTACATAGTCAAACAGATTCCAGCCGTGGTCAGTTGCAAAACTCACCAAAAAATCTATATCACTATCTGGCCTGAAGTCGTCTCGTAGGACTGAGCCAAACAAGGCCATTTCTGTGATTTTCCAGCGTTGGCAAAACTCACTAATTTGTTTTGATGTGGCAGTGAGCCGCTGGATAATGACAGGGTCTAACGTTTCGAGCATGTTCACGAACCTCCTACCCATGTATAATAGCCACTGACTTAATAAGTTTCAAATTAGTGGCTTACCAGGATAGACAGGAGCTTAGCCAAGTACTTTTCTGAAGAAGGCAAAGCGAGATAGAACGAAGTAATCCAGCATCAAAACGACAACTAAAGAAAGTCCCATGAGCGGAAGGAACAATCCTAAAATCGCGACGATGGCCACAGGGACTCGCCAGTCTTGTACGTAGGGCGGCATGGCTGGTGCCCCGATGATGCCAGATCCTTTTGGGCGACGTTGCCACCACATTACAGTCGCTGTAAGCGAGAGCAGGATTGTGACCAGCGCCGCGAATAGCATCAGCAGCTGATTAGCGATACCGAAATACTTGCCCATATGTATAGAAACGCCTAATTCTACTGCTTTCGGGACGATCCCATAATCTTTCCAGCCGACACTGGCAAGCATTTCACCGCTGTACTGATCCATGTGCATAGTGACTTCTTGCCTAGGATCATTCGGGAAGGCTGACGCGGTATAGACGCCTGTTTCATCCGTTGGGAAAGCGATATTAAAACCTGGAGGTGCGCCTTCTTTAATCGCTAGTGCGACCACCTGATTGAAGATTTCTGGAACAGCTGTAGAGGCTGGCCTCATAGCGTTGTTATCGGTTACGAGGGTTGCTGTGTAAGGTGTTGACACTGTTGTTAACGCTGTGGCCTCAGGCACAAATGCCTTGGGGAGTATGGAGCGTGGCATTGGCATTTGCTCAGCTGCCCAGGGGACAAAGAGATCTCCCTGCTCATTTAGCACTCCAGTCACCACTGTGGACTTAGGAACGTTATCCCACATTTGATCCGGGAAGCGACCCCACACCTGCGCAAATGTATCACCCCAAAAGCCCGTCCAGGGCAGCCCCGTGAGCAGCAAAAAGCCAATTAAAGCGACACCGTAGAGTCCGGGAACAGCGTGCAAATCGCGCCAGAAAATACGTTTGTTTTTACTCCAGAGTCTAGGAATAAGCGAGCCCATGATCGATTTGCGACTGCGAGGAAACCATAGATACGTGCCTGATATCAAAAGGACAATTGCCCAGCAGGCCGCCAGCTCAATCAGATAGTCTCCCCAGTTGCCTATGAGTAAATCGCCATGGATTTTTCGTGCGATCGCCTGAAGATTTCTCTCTTCATCTCGATTACCTAGCAGATTGCCCGCATAAGGATCTACAAACACTGCCAGATTACGAGCATCTGCAGTCTTAATAATCACTTCAGCACTGCGTTCTGTGCCAGGATTAGGAATGAATTTTGTTACTGTTGCTCCAGGATAGGCTGCCTTAACCGTTTGTACCTGCTCTGTGTACGCTAAGAGAGAACCGCCAGGCTGTACAAACAGCAAATCGTGATACATCGCATTATCTAACTGCGGTTTGAATAGATAAATAATGCCGGTAGCCCCAAGTATCAGCATAAATGGAATAACAAATAGGCCAGCATAGAAATGCCAGCGCCATACTGTTCTATAAAACCGATTGTTGGGTGTTTCAGAGGTCGGGTGAGGCTGTGTTGATGCTTTAAGTTCTCTGAGCGTCATGCTGTTTCTCATTTGCGAGATCAGCTTCAGTATGTTTTTGAGATCTAGAGATGTCAAAAGACACTCTGTCTGTCAAAACGGAACTTTTTATAAAAAAACTTCTGAGAAATCATGCCTAAAGGCGCGTGCTATGGCTCAGCGAAACAGGCTCAATAGGCATAGTCTCGACGGAGCGTCTAAACTAAGCAAGTATGCAAATAAACGGTATAGTTTCGTCACTGATTGACCGACCCTGCCACAGTAAGAATATAAGCCACTTGCCGACTATGACAGACTCAACGTTTACCTCAGGCATCAGTCACGACACCTGGAATTTTAGTCAGCTCATTATTAAGTCACGCTTTGCTGACGCGCTCGCCCAAGGCATTTCTCGCTATCCGATTCACCGTCAGTTTCGCTATGCTGCGCGAATGGAGATCGAAAAACTCTTTGACAATATTGCGCTAGATGCGGCTTGGCGCGCCCAGCGGATCAATTCTTTCCAAATGCTGCTAGATGCCGATGCTTTCTTTGTCTCAGCAGTGGGTGGCAAAACGGGCGACTATACGACCTGTGTCTTTAATGTATGGGCAGACAGCATTGCCCAGGCCGAGAAGATTGAAAAGACACTGCTGGTACATGTCGAGCCTGTGCGGATTACAGAGCCGATGTTTTCGATCAATTGGAACTTTTTGACCTCTAAAAATGAGCTAGCTAATGCTGAGATAGAAGAACTCGCTAATGACCGGCTCTACGATGAAGCGTATCCATTTTTAGAAAAGGGGGTTTCTCACTTTATCAAGCGGTTCTTGAGTGCCAGTGAAAGCGTCTTGGTACTGCAAGGGCTGCCCGGCACCGGAAAGACTCGGCTCATTCGCGCGATTTTAGGAGAGATTTCTCGGCAGAAAAAAGATAAGGCAAGGGCCCTATATACCGGGGATATGAAAGCGCTGGCCAGCGATGAGATTTTTGTGAAATTTATTACTGGGTGGGATGATGCCTTTGTAATAGAAGACGCCGACCATTTGCTCAAGCCCAGGTCCCACGGAAATGAGCACCTGCATAAGTTTTTGTCGATTGCCGATGGGGTGGTGCGATCGCAAGGCCGAAAAATCATCTTCTCGACCAACCTACCCAACGTCAGCGACCTTGACGACGCCCTCATTCGCCCCGGTCGCTGCTTTGCCCGCATCAGCTTTCAAAAACTGAGCCAAGAAGAAGCCCAGCGCCTTGCCGACAGGCTCTGCAAAGATCAAGATTTACCCGCGATAGACATCGACGAAGCCCTCCCAGACGCCAACAAAAAGAGGTACGCTCTCGCTGACATTTACAAAGCTATCAACAAGGCAAAATCGGAACAACTCTAAAATTTCAGATAAAAAGGTTTATCTATCTGATACCTAGCAAGCCCCTTTACTCTGATGCAGACGCCCCGCGAATGGCAACGCCGTAAATAGCAACGTCATAAATAGCAATGTCATAAATAGCAACGTCATAAATAGAAAACATAAAACCATGCAAGAGCCGCTATTTATCCGTCCTGCGACGTTGGCCGATAGAGACGCCCTACTACGTCTATCTATCAACAGCTTTCGAGATACCTTTGCCGATGAAAACAACACAGATGATATCAATCGCTATCTGAAAGAGACCTTCTCCATAGCGAAGATGGAAGCTGAGCTAAAAGATACTCGTAATACCTTTCTTTTGGCATTTACAAAAGCAGACAATGCACTCATGGGGTACGGCAAGCTTCACAACGGCACACCAGAAAAAGAGATAAGTGGATTGGCCCCCATCGAAATATCACGTTTGTATTTAGACAGCGCATTCATCGGTCGGGGGCTTGGCTCAAAACTCATGCAGGCCTGCTTGGACGAGGCAACAAAGCAGGGCTGTCAAACCGTTTGGCTCGGCGTATGGGAGCACAACATAAGGGCACTGCGGTTTTATCGACGATGGGGGTTTGAAGTCGTCGGCTCGCACATTTTTCAGATGGGTACAGATGCACAGACTGACCTTATTATGGAGCGCTCTATAGTGTCTGACGCCTAGTATCGTCAAACCGTTTTTGGCCCTGTCGGTCGCTTAATGCCTAGCGAACAGCGCAGTGCATTGCTCGCCTTAAAAGAAAGCCTATGAAGGAGATTTGTAGAGAAATCAGGCTTTTAGGGCAGGTTTTTGATGAAAATCTTTTGAATTCACAAAAAAAAGGTATTCCTCATAAAGGAAAATACAAAGCCTTTAAACTCAAGGGAGCAAAAATTCAGTGAAATCTTGTAGTCTAATGAGTGAATCAGGCAGTCAGACTCTCGTGTATTAATTTTTCTTGATGTTTAACCCCCAGAGAGAAATACATTCAGTAGTCGTGTTTCTATTCGAAAGAAAATCTACCGCCTTAATTTGCTCATTATCGGTGCATTTTTCGCTGGTGTATTTTTCGTAAGATTGCATAGGTGTGCTTGCTTGGCTTTCAGCAGGCAAGCGGTTTCTAGAGTAGTGTCAGCGAAATTCTTTTTGGGGTTTCGCTATATATTTTGCGCACATGTTCATTCAAATGTGCGTCATATTCTGCTTCCAATATTTGCTTCCAACATTTGCTTCCAACAGTGTTGTTAAAAGCTGTTTGTACGCTGTTTTTTCACAGCCATAAGAGATCAAAGCAGTAGAACTTACAACAAAGTAAACATTTTTTATAGCTATTTAGATTAAAGGTAAAAACCATGGTCAGACTGCAAGCTGAAGACGCACTGTTGAATGGGCCTGTGATTGCGTCCAATCATAGCGGCGCAGACGGCACTTTTGCTGACTTTCAAAACCCCACTGACGACTTCATCGAGTGGACAGTGACGGTCGCTGAAGCAGGTGACTATGATCTCTCTTTGCGGTATGCCAATGGCGATTCTAATCGGCCGCTGGCGCTGACGGTTAATGATGACACTCAAGTAAGCAGCCTGGATTTTGCGGGCACCGGGGGCTGGAGTAGCTGGACCACTGTGACCCAAACAGCAACCCTCCGGGCCGGGACCAATACTATTCGGATTCAGGCGACTGGCAACAGCGGTGCCAATTTTGATTGGCTAGAAGTAGGAGATTTACTTGGATCTAATGATAATCCTGCGCCACCAAGTAATGATCCTGCGCCGCCAAATGATGACCCTGCGCCACCAAATGATGATCCTGCGCCAATTAACCCACCGATTAGCAACCGATATCAAGCTGAAGACGCACTGTTAAGTGGGCCTGTGATTGCGTCCAATCATGGCGGCGCAGACGGCACTTTTGTTGACTTTCAAAACCCCGCTGGCGACTTCATCGAGTGGACAGTGACGGTCGCTGAAGCCGGTGACTACGATCTCTCTTTGCGGTATGCCAATGGCGATTCTAATCGGCCGCTGGCGCTGGCAGTGAATGATGACACGCAAGTAAGTAGCCTAAATTTCCAGGGCACCGGGAACTGGAGTAACTGGGCCGTAGTGACCCAAACAGCAACCCTCCGCGCCGGGACAAATACCATTCGGATTCAGGCGACTGGTAGCAGCGGTGCCAATTTTGATTGGCTAGAAGTGGGAGATCTACTTGAATCTGATGATAATCCTACGCCACCAAATGACAATCCTGCGCCACCAAGTGATGATCCTGCGCCACCAAATGACAATCCTGCGCCACCAAGTGATGATCCTGCGCCGCCAAATGATGATCCTGCACCAATTAACCCACCGATTAGCAACCGATATCAAGCTGAAGACGCACTGTTAAGTGGGCCTGTGATTGCGACCAATCATAGCGGCGCAGACGGCACTTTTGTTGACTTTCAAAACCCCACTGGCGACTTCATCGAGTGGACAGTGACGGTCGCTGAAGCCGGTGACTATGATCTCTCTTTGCGGTATGCCAATGGCGATTCTAATCGACCGCTGGCGCTGGAGGTGAATGGTGACACTCAGGAAAGCAGCCTGGATTTTGTGGGTACTGGGGGCTGGAGTAACTGGGCCACTGTGACCCAAACAGCAACCCTCCGCGCCGGAACCAATACTGTTCGGATTCAGGCGACTGGCAACAGCGGTGCCAATTTTGATTGGCTAGAAGTGGGAGATTTACTCGGCCCCGCCCCTGTCAATGTCACTATTTCCAATGCTACTGCTACTGAAGGGAGTGACAACTTTGTTGTATTTGATGTCGGACTTTCTGCACCCAGCAATGACACCATTGTCCTAAACCTAGAGGCCATTGATGGTACTGCGAAAGGTGGTCGGGTAGCTGACTTTACCATTGACCCGGAGGGTGACCCGGTCGACTACGCCAATCAGGCCTTTGAGGTGAGTAGTGACGGGGGTAGTACTTGGCAAGCGGCAACCGATGGCACGCAGGTGTCGTTTGCTGCCGGTCAAACAGCGCTTAAGGTGCGTGTGGCACTCAATGATGACCAGACGATTGAGCCAGCGGAAACATTCTCGCTACGGGTCGCTGGTGTCCTCGCTGGGACGGTGGATGATGCCAGCGATACAGGTATCGCGACACTCACTGATAATGATAATCCTGCACCGATTGACCCACCGACTGACCCTGCGCCGCCAAATGATAATCCTGCGCCACCAGGCGATGGGTGTTCACCTATTTCGCTGCTGCCTTGTACAGATATTCGAGTAGAGGGGACTGTCGAATTCGATTTTGACGGTGCAGAGACTGGGCTAAGTGATAGAGACGGTGAGGGGCTCGGCTTTACGATGGTAGATCCGTCGTCTAATCCGAGTAATCTGACGCCACTCGCTGGCGTGGTGGGGTATTTCCCAGACAAGCTAGATGTGGATGATGGCAAGCTGAAAATAACCACCACCCCCGGCATTCAATTCCAAGGGAACAACAGTTTAGATAATGCGTTAGGAATTGGGCTGAATGTGCCTAGCAAACGGATTAAGCTGGCAACCACATTGGTGGATTTGCCTTCGGCGCCAGGTGGATTTGCCCAAGCCGGACTTTGGTTTGGCCAGGCAGACGGGGGAGGCGCAGGGACCAGTGAAGATAATTACATTAAGCTGGTGCTTATTTCTGAGTCCTCAGGTGACTATAAACTGGAAGCTTTGTTTGAAGAAAATGGGGTCACGGTTTCAAATAACCTCGTAAATATTCCCGATAATTTGGCGGCTGTGGATTTGAGTATGACGGTGGATCCGTTTAATCGAACGGTGACAGCGCAATACGACATTGGCAACGGAACAAAAACCTTATCTAGCTTTTCCAATGTCCCGTCGGAGTGGTTTAGTTTTGACCAGGCAGGGTTAAATCCAAGTATTGCTACCCGTAGCTTTGGTGGCGTTTTTGCGACTGATCGCAATGCGCCTTCTCCACAGACCTTTAGCTTTGAGAACTTCTCAGTTTCTGAAGATGTGGCGGTGGTAACGCCCAGTGAGGCCAAGTTGTTTGACCGCTGGTCTGTGCCAGTAAACAATCCCACGGCGATGGAATTTGGCCCAGATGGTCGCTTGTATGTAGCGACGCTTTTTGGCGAAATTCATGCGTTTGAGCTTGACTATGACACCCGCAGTTTTACTAAAGAGCTGATTACGACCATTCCCAATAATGAGGGCGGTGGACGCTTGACCTTGGGCCTGGCAATTGATCCAGACTCTACAGCGACTGATGTGGTGCTGTGGGTGGGCCATTCCGATGGGTCTGTGAATAATGGGTCCTTTAACTCGGGCAAAATCTCGCGGCTGTCGGGGCCTGGGTTTAGCCAAAAAGAAGATGTGATTACGGGCATTCCTCGAGCGATCGCAAATCATGCCACCAACAATATTGACTTTGGCCCCGATGGCAGGCTCTACATATGGCAGGGGGGCAATACTGGCGCAGGCTCTGCCAATACAGCACCGACCGAGTTTGGCGATCGCGCCGAGCAGCCACTCTCAGCCGCCGTCCTTGCAGTAGATATTCCTGCTTGGAAAGCCAATCCCGCCAACTTTGATGGCAATGTAGCCTCCCCCGATGGCGAATTTTTAGATGAATTTTATGCTCGCAAAGCGCAGGCACTGGGCCGCCCGTTTACAGAGGTAGAAGTGTATGCCTCTGGCTTACGCAATACTTATGACGGCGTGTTCCACAGCAATGGCAGCCTGTACGCGCCCGATAATGGGCTAGGCGTGACCGGGACAGTGCCGCCAGTGCCACGGTTGGGCAATGGGAGCGATCGCAATATAACCACCCAGTTTGGCAACGTTTCTCTAGATAACCCAGGTACACAAAACGACCCACTAAACCGAATCGTAGAAGGCGGCTACTACGGCCATCCCAATCCCTTCCGGGATGAAGTCGTCTTTAAAGATGGCAGCTTCCAAGGCTTCAACAACAACAATAGGCCGCCAGGTCACCCAGACTACATCCCACCCTTCTTCAATCTGGGTCTGAATCGCTCGGCCAATGGCATCATTGAATACACCGCAGACAATTTCTTTGGTCAGCTCAAAGGAGATTTGCTAATTACCAACTTCTCCCAAGGGGATGATATTACCCGAGTTGAGCTATCGCCCAACGGCTTAGCCGTTCAAGATGGCGATAACCCGCTGATTGCGGGCTTTGAAGAGAGCAGCCCAAGTGAATCATTCCTCGACAATTTTACCGATCCATTGCCCATTGCCATGGGCCCGAATGGTTCCATATTTGTCGGTGAATTTAATGGCAGTAAGGTCAGCATTTTAGAATCTAGAGGCACCTGGCGCAGAGATCTGCCTGAGGTCCCCGCGCCTGCGGCCATCTTAGATGCGGGCAGCACAACGTTAAACAACAAACTCTATATGGTTGGCGGTAAAACGGCAGCAGCCCACGTCAGTGACGTTTATGTCTACGATCCGGGCGATCCGCTAGATGCCACTGACGACACTTGGACCACCGCCCCAAACCTGCCAGGCGTTGCTGTAGAAAATCCTTCGGTAGTGGCCTTTGATGGCCAGCTATATGCCTTTGGCGGCTCCACAGCCCCATTTTCGGGTGCGGTGAACAACGCGGCAGTGTTCAATCCCGATACCTCGGTTTGGACACCTTTACCAGGGATGTCCACGGCGCGTGGTGGAGCCACCGCCCAGGTGATCAATGGTGAGATTTATATAGCCGGTGGATTGGATACCAACGGAGTGTCCTTAAATACCGTGGAGGTGTTTGATCCTATTACTGGGCAATGGTCAGCTGGGCCAGCGATGCAAACCGCCAGAGACAATGCTGGCAGCGCCGTGATTGATGATTTGCTGTATGTCTTTGGTGGGCGGACGCGAACTGTGAACGACGCACTGACTAGCTTGGAAATTTTTGATCCGACGACGAATCAGTGGAGCTTTGGCAATGCCATGTCCACCGGACGCCGAGCGATGGCAGTGGGTGTGATTGGCGATCGCATTCAGGTCACAGGTGGTGAAGGCGGTGGTAATACCTTTGCCGCCCACGAAGAATACAATCCGGTTACCGGGCAATGGCGATCAATCTCTTCTATTACCACCGCTCGCCACGGCGCTGCATTTGGCACCATTGATGACGTCACCTATGTCGCAGGCGGCGGCCCACTATCGGGCAGCTCATTCTCCAATACCGTGGAGGCCTTCACGCTGTAGCACTTGTCTAGCTGCATTTTGTCTATGAGCCGCCTAATCTTTGAGCGGCTCTGAAAATAACAGAAACCTACCTTGCACCTAGCCTTCGGTGTAGGAAGCATCGTCTAGGCGAATGTGGTTCCAGGCGGCGTCTTGGTCAGCCTCTGGCAACATCCTGGGACTGACGCTCTCAGTGCCCCCGTGGGCGGGGCATGTTGTATTTTCTGTTGCGTTTGGTGGGCTGTTGTATTTTGGGCGCGATCGCACCATCAGCAAAATCAACACCACACTCGTCGCTATCGTGGTCGTTACCTGCACAAAGCGAACCATGTCTACGTGGCTATTGACCGCTTTTAGCTGTTGTGTCATCCCTTCAGGTAAAGACGTTTTACCTTAAATATCGTGAGCGATATAGCAAGATTGCTGGCCATTTTCTAAAGGGAAACAGGTGCAAGTCTCCGATGTGCTGACAAACAATCTGGGAAATCTGGTGGCATAACATGCTATCTGGGTTTTCTCAAAAATGTCTCAACTGATGTTGCTTTTCCGTGTAGGTACTGAGCGTTTTGCTCTAGAAACCCATGCCATTGTTGAAATTATTCATAGGGTTGAGCTCGAAAGAAATCACGGTACATCAACCCTTGTCGGCCGGTTTAATTATCATGGAGAAATTGTTCCTGTACTCGATACGAGTCAGCTATTGGCTGGTAGTACCTGCCAAGCAAAGCTGGGAACTCGCATTGTTTTGATCAACTTAACTCAGGCAGAACAAACGCAAAAGATATTTGGGCTTTTAGTAGAGCAAGTGACAGAAACGGTCTCAATCGATCAGTTTTCTACTGTAGGTGAAGTCGCTATTCAAGATGCTCGTGAAAGCGCCTATCCCTACCTGGGTAGAACCTGGCTGTATGAGCAGAAAATGATTCAGTGTCTACATGCAGATAAGCTGCTTGATGTATTGACACTCAACATACATTGATGTCAGAAAAAGTAGATAGAAGGCTGTCAGTGTTTATATGAAAGGCAGTTTCATTTGCCGACCATCAAATCATTTCGAAACTCAGTTCTGCACTATAGCTTCTCTCACTTAACTTACGCCACTACAAAAGGCTACAGCCCTCGTTCTATCAAGCTAAGTGAGTAGCAAAGCGCGGAATGTATTCCGCGCTTTGCTATATGTCTACTTCTCTTTTTTACATGAAGAATCAGAAAGAGAGTAGCCTTTAGGCATATTTTTTCGGCCAAACTAGATTATTCTCTCGTATCAATGGGAATGATTGTAATAGGTCTAATAACCTATAGATGTCGTGGAAGATATCGTGGAATCTTCTATCTGTAAGTTATTTACACGAGTTCTGATAAAGATACTGACTTCAATCCGGTTCTTATATACAACACTATATTTTTGAACATGCAGCAGCTCATTCGCAAAAACAATCTCACGATTGGTCAAACGCTCGGATTTGGCTTTGGAGCTATCTTTTTCATGGTTCTGGTGAGCAATTTGATTTTGCAACTGAGTCATGATCGGGCAGATAAAGCCACTGACGATGTCATTCTTGCACATAAAATTCAGTTTGAACTCGAAAAGGTTCAAAAGCTCTCAGTTGAGGCAGAAACTGGCCAAAGAGGTTTTCTCTACACGGGCAATGAGAGCTTTTTAGCGCCTTATACAGCGGCGCGTTCAAAACTCTCTGAAAACTTTCGTCAATTAGAAAGTCAGATTAAAGATGAAGCTCAGCAAGAGCGATTGACTGAGCTTGAAAAAATCTTTAATACTCGAATGACGTATCTAGAAGAGACGATTAATCTCGCTAGGAGCGGACAAGAGGACGAAGTTAAAAATCGCGTTAGCGGTGGCGAAGGCCGACAGCTAATGGCACAAATCGAATCTGCCATTCTAGAGATGGAGAACGCAGAGGACGATATTCTAGCGGAGCGTCAGCAAACAGCTAGAGAGGCAAAAGCTTTTGCCATTGCTGTCGTTTGGATTAAAATCACTAGCATTATTGGATTGGGTCTGTTGATTTTATGGGCAACTAATCGCATTATTCAACAGTCTATTGACAAGGCTTTAGATGCGGCTGAAAGCGTGGCTATAGGAGATTTGACTCATCCCATAGAAATTACTTCTGACGATTCTATCGGTAAGCTGCTGGGTGCGATTAAAAATATGACTCAGAGTCTGAATGACTTGATTTCTCAAGTGAGTCAGTCAGGTATTCAGGTGACCAGTTCTGCGACTCAAATTGCGTCTTCTAGTCGCCAGTTGGAAGCCACCATGACAGAGCAAGCTGCTTCTACCAGCGAAATTACCGTTACGGCTCAAGAAATTGCTACCTCTGCAGATGCGCTAGCTCAGACGGTAGAGCAAGTGGCTACCATGGCTAACAATACGGCCTCTGTTGCCAGCGATGGTCAACAAAAATTGACCCAGATGGAAGCAACCATTCGTCAGCTGGCGCAAGCAACCGAAAGTATTGCGATGAAGCTAGGCTTGATTAATGACAAAGCCAACAACATCAACACGGTTGTTACTACAATTACTAAGGTTGCAGAGCAAACGAATTTATTGTCTCTGAATGCTGCTATTGAAGCTGAAAAGGCTGGAGAATACGGTGCTGGCTTTGCGGTAGTCTCTCGTGAGATTCGTCGCCTAGCCGATCAAACTGCTGTGGCGACGCTAGAAATTGAAGCCATGGTGCAAGATATGCAGTCGGCAGTGTCCACCGGCGTCATGGAGATGGACAAATTCTCTCAGAGTATTAATCATGGCGTTGTCGATGTGCAAACGATTAGCAGTCAGATAAATCTGATCATTGAGCAAATTCAAAGTTTGTCTCCTCAGTTTGAAATGGCGAGTAAGGGTATGGATACCCAGTCTCAAAGAGGGCAGCAAATTCGAGAGGCCATGGAACAGCTCAACGACACCTCGCAGCAAACCTTCAGTGCGATGCAAGAGAGTAATCTTTCTATCAACCAGCTTAATGACGTAGTTCAGAGCCTGCAGCAAGAAATCTCACGGTTTAAGGTGAGCGCGTAGGTGGTCACGCAAGACGTTCTTTAAGAGGGGCGGGGGCTAATTTGGTGCAAAACAAATGCTGGAGTCAGGTTGGGGTATGGGGCGATCGCACCTGCCCGCAGCTAGAATCAGAAATTCATTGTCGTAACTGCTCAGTGTATAGTCAGGCGGGCCGTGCCCTGCTAGAACGCTTAGAGCCAGAAGGCTACACGGCTGAGTGGACGGCCATCACAGCTCAACCAACATCTCATCAGAAAAGTCAGGATCCTCAGAATAAAAGCCAGCGTGAGAGCCAGCGTGAGCACCAGAGTCGTTTATCTGCGGCTGTTTTTCGACTGGGGGCAGAGTGGTTGGCACTTCCAGCACATCTGTTAGATCAAATCACCAGGCCTGGCCCTGTACATGCTTTGCCGCATCGTCGTGACCCGCTGCTACGAGGCATCGTAAATGTGCGTGGACGTCTTTTGCCTTGTGTGTCACTCCATGAACTGTTGAACTTAGTTGTTTCTCAGCCTGCTGCGACTGGTTCGCAGCTGCGTTCTGCGGCGATGATGGCAAGTCACTCTAAAACGAACTCGTTTGGCTTGTCAGCTACTCTAGCGTCGTCGGCATCTTCTACACAACAGTCCCTAGAAATTGGGGCGCAAGGCGGCTATTCTCGGCTTGTTGTTATTAAGCAGTTGCGAGAAGTTTGGGCTTTTGAAGTCAATGAGTTCTATGGGTTACACACTTGCCAGCAGTCAGACTTACGGCGTGCCCCCGCTCTAAGCAATCAATCTCTATCTAGCTTTACGCAGTCTATTTTTGCTTGGCATGGGCAAAACGTCAGCTACCTCGATGCTGAAAAACTGTTAGCCGTCCTGAGGCAGCGAGCACTATGATGTACACCCGCTCGACCTTTAGCAATACTTCCATGCTGACCATTTTTAGCATGGAAGTTGAAAAGCAAATCGTTGTTCTAAACGATAATTTGTTGGCCGCTGAAAATCAGACAGATGGCGATAATGCTGACTCTACAGCGCCGTTAGAAGCGCTGATGCGGTCGGCTCATTCTATTAAAGGGGCGGCCCGCATTGTTGGCTTAGATTTGGCAGTCGATGTAGCTCACATAATGGAGGAGTGTTTTGTCGCTGCCCAAAAAAGCAAGCTGGTGCTGGGTTCTGCCTGTGTTGATGAACTGCTTAAGGGGGTTGATTGGTTTACTCAGCTGGGCTCAATAAAAGACGATACGCAGCCTGAGTGGCTAGAAGAACACAAAGAGAGTACGCAACAGCTGGTAGTTGCGATCGCATCACTCCTGACTCAGTCAGTGACATCTCCGTCACCTATCGAGCTACCTTCAACGTCCGATGATGATTCTGGCAGCATCGAAAGCCCCGATGCTAAAAGAAATGATATCCAAAGCCCCGATATCACTAGTTCCCAAGACAAAGCACCTTTGCAAGCAGCCTCTTGGCATCAGGCACCTTCGGATACCGAAGCGAATCATACACTACAGGAAGACAGTCACCACGATCGTACGGTCAAAGTCAATGCTGATAACCTTAATCAGCTAATGGCCCTTGCCGGTGAGTCGCTAGTTGAAGTCAACTGGCTACAGCCGTTTGCTGATACTATGCAGCACCTCAAAAAGCGTCAACAGTCACTGAATACGCTGTTAGACCAACTCCAACAAGAGGTAACCCTCCCCGCAGCTGCTAAAAATAAGCTAGAAAAAGCGAAAGAAACAGCGCTGGACTGTCATGCTTTGCTCAGCGATCGCATTGGTGATTTAGATCAGTTTTCGCGGCGTTTTTCTCAGCTGTCAGACAACCTCTACCGCCAGGTGATTGCCAGCCATATGCGCCCGTTTAGCGATGGCACCCAGGGCTTTGCTCGAATGGTAAGAGACATTGCCAGAGCTGAAGGGAAACAGGTCTCTCTCAAGATTGTTGGTCAGCACATTCAAATTGATCGAGACATTCTCCAAAAGCTAGAATCGCCGCTGACCCATATACTGCGCAACGCGGTTGTGCATGGGATAGAATCGCCTAACCGTAGGCAACAGCTGGGTAAATCTGAAGCAGGGACTATTCGCTTAGAAGCCAGTCACAGAGCAGGCATGCTTTCTATTTTAGTCAGTGATGATGGCAGTGGCCTGGACCTAGAAGCCCTGCGGAATTCAGTGATAGAAAAGCAGCTTGCGCCGCCAGACTTGGCTGCTCAGCTCAGTGATGCAGAGCTTATGGAGTTTCTGTTTTTACCGGGCTTTTCTACCGCCGAGCAAGTGAGCGAAATAGCGGGCCGGGGCGTTGGGCTCGATATTGCTAAAAGCATGGTGCAGGAAGTCGGTGGATTGCTCCATCCTTATAATGAACCAGGCTGTGGCCTTACCTTCCATTTTCAGCTGCCGCTAACGCTGTCGGTGATTCGGGCACTCGTCGTAGAGATTTCGGGTGAGCCCTACGCGTTTGGGTTAACGCGTATTGACCAGGTGCGGCTGGTGAAACGTGCCGATGTTGCCATGAGCGAAAATCGACCTTATGTAGTGGTAGATGAGGAAAATATTAGCCTGGTCAACGCTTATCAAGTGCTAGAGCTACCCGAGCCTAACCATGAAGTTGGTGACCATTTGCCTGTGATTATTCTCAAAGACCAAGGTCAGAGATATGGCATTGTTGTCGATAGCTTCTGGGGAGAGCGCGAACTGGTGGTGCGTCCCCTTGATGAGCGGTTTGGTAAGGTGCAAGATGTCAGCGCGGCTGCCATTACAGAAGAAGGCCTACCGCTGCTGATTGTAGATGTGGCCGATCTGATTCGCTCGATTGAACAGCTGGTTTTGGAGGGGAATTTGACACTTTTGGGCGATCGCACCGCCCAGAACTCACAAAAACAAAAGCGCGTGCTTGTGGTAGACGACTCACTCACCGTGAGAGAAATGGAGCGTCAGCTGCTACAAAACCATGGCTATCAGGTCGATGTTGCGGTCAATGGGATGGAAGGCTGGAATACTGTGCGCACCGGAGACTACGACTTGGTGGTTTCTGATGTTGATATGCCTCGGATGAATGGCATTGAGTTACTATCACACATCAAAAATCATCCTAATCTCAAGCAGCTGCCGGTGATTATTGTTTCTTATAAAGACCGGCAGGCAGACAAAATGGCAGGCCTCAATGCAGGCGCTGACTACTATCTGACGAAGGGCAGCTTTCAAGATAACAGTTTGTTGACGGCTGTGATGGATCTCATCGGACAATGTTAAGGCTAGCAATTGCTAATGATACTGCGATCGCAGTAGAAGCGCTACGTCGTGCGATCGCAACCAACCCAGACTATCAGTTGCTATGGATTGCCAGTACCGGCAGAGAGGCCATTGAGCATTGCAAAACTCACTGGCCTGATGTTTTGCGGATGGATCTCAACATGCCAAATCTCATCGGCACATCAGCAGGTGGCCCCCATGCGCTACAGAAAATTTTGAGCCAGTTACCCAGCGCATCTGATACTCACGCCGTTGCCCCGGCTATTGTCATGGCACGCCGTTGCCGAAAGTTCGAAAAGCTGCGTTGCTTTTGGTATGCCCAAAGCGGCGATTGTGCAAGGTGCGGCAACTCAAATTTTGCCATTGCCTCAAATCGCATCTTATTTGTCGAGAACTTTAGCCTTATCGGGTTCCGCCTTTTAGGGGGGTAACCTATCCTATGGCCCTACTAACCTCACCTTTTAGCCTTATATGTAATATCTGTTTCACTCCATCCTCTTCAATCCTGTATTCTCAAAATGACAGTATTTTCTACAGTGCCTCATCCCGCGACGAGTCAATCACCCCAAAAAACTGTGGATATAGATCGGCAGCCCATGGAGCCTGATGAGGCTATGTCCGATGACTCAAAAGTAAAGGTGTTGTTGATTGACGATCAGGTGATGGTCGCAGAGTCCATTAGTCGGCTACTCACAGCCAATGCGCCCGACATTGAGTTTTACTACTGTAGCGATGTCCAGCAGGCGATTCCGATTGCGATTGAGGTACAGCCAACTGTCATTCTGCAAGATTTAATCATGCCTGATACAGATGGGCTAATGCTGGTGACCTTTTTTCGGGCCAATGAGGTTACCCAGGCGATTCCTGTGATTGTGCTTTCTACTAAAAATGATTCTATGAGCAAGGCAGAAGCCTTTGCCACAGGTGCCAATGATTACCTCGTAAAACTCCCCGATCCCATTGAGTTTGTGGCGCGGGTTCGCTATCACTCGGCGGCTTATACTAATCTGCTCAAGAGCCAAGCTGCTGAGCAAACCCTTGCTTACAACAGAGAGCTAGAAAAACGTGTCGCCGAGCGCACGGCGGAGCTTGAATCTGCACTAGAGAGCCTAAAGCAAACCCAGGCTCAGTTGATTCAAGATGAAAAAATGGCTAGCCTAGGGCAGCTCATTGCAGGTGTTGCCCACGAGATTAACAATCCGATTAACTTTATTGCTGGCAACCTCAAACCTGCACAAAGGTACGCTAATGATTTATTGTATTTAATCTCTCTTTATCAACGAGAATATCCTCAGCCAACAGATATTATTCAAGAGGAATTAGATGATTTAAATTTAGACTTTTTGTCAGAAGATTTCACTAAGCTGATGAGCTCTTTGAGCATAGGCACCGATCGCATTCGTAATATTGTGCTGTCGCTGCGAAATTTCTCTCGCCTTGACGAAGCAGAGATGCATGCTGTCGATATTCACGACGGCATTGATAGTACGCTGATGATTTTAAGTTCTAAGCTAAAGTCAATTACGGTGATCAAAGACTATGGTGAGTGTCCACAGGTGGAGTGCTTCCCTAGTCAGCTCAATCAGGTCTTTATGAATATTTTGGCCAATGCTGCGGATGCATTGATGGAGACGACCAAAGAGATATCTAGAGACGCACCTAAAGCGTCTTCGTCCCACAACAGCCAATCTTTAGAAATTTCTATCAAAACAGAACTCGTACAAGATGAGTTCGTGCAGATTTCAATTGCAGATAACGGCCCGGGCATTCCAGAAGAGACGCTGAGTAAAATATTCGAAGCGTTCTTTACAACAAAGCCTGTGGGCCTAGGCACAGGATTGGGCTTATCTATTAGCTATCAGATTGTGACGCAGCGGCATAGAGGCCTGTTAGAGTGTTTCTCTACGCTCGGAGAAGGTACTCAGTTCGTCATCAAGATTCCAACTGTTCACGCTGCTTATGAGAAAGCGTAAGCCACTTAACTTATTGAGCACTTAGTTGAGCCGTATCACTCTCAACCTGAGGCGACAGCAATAAGAATCTACCCTGCACCCAGCCCTCAGTGTAAGGTGCCTCCTCTAGACGAATATGATTCCAAGCAGCATCTTGATCGGCTTCTGGTAAAAAGCTAGCGACTTGCTCTAATACGGTGACTGCACTGCCCGCTATGCCATAGCCAACGCTGGGCTGATTGGCGGCGGGCCGTAGATAAAGGGGCACAGGCGCATCGGCCCTGGGGCCAACAAGTGTGGCGGGTCGCTCGGTAAGCTGACTGTCTTGTAGGCTGTTTGCCGCGACTGGCAGTGCAAAACAGAAGATCAACACAGCAGATAAAATGAGTGGGATAACCCCAAAAGAGAGAATGCGTCTGCCTATCGTTTGAGCCCGCTGAAAAATCGCCACAACCATAGTTAATCCGTTACCTTGCTCAGCCTGTGCAGTTACGTCTAAGTCTATAGCACTTCGTTTTGCTATGCTGCGAAGCAGGCCTCCAGGAGTACTGTTAACCAAGCATCGTGTGACTTCTCTGTTTTCTCATATTGCACCCAGTGAAGAGCTGCCAAATAGCAGGCTTGTCCATCAGCCAGGAAGCGTTATCGGCAGTAGCGCACTGATTGCAGGAACCACGGTAGGGGCTGGCATTTTAGCGTTGCCAGCGGTGACGTTTCCGGCGGGGGTAATTCCTTCTACGGTTTTGATGGTGGCTGTATGGCTATATATGGTGATATCTGGGCTGCTGATTGCTGAGGTGAATTTGCAGGCAATGAGGCAGTCTGGCCAGCCCACTATTGGACTGCTGGCAACTATTCGAGGCAGCTTGGGGAATGGGGGCGCGATCGCATCTGGAATCCTCTATCTCTTCATTCACTACGCGCTGCTCATCGCCTACGTTGCTAGAGGCGGTGACCTCCTCGCTGAGGGGCTGCAGTCTTTAGCAAACACTCTGGGACTGACATTCTCGGTGCCGCTATGGGCGGGTCATGTTGTATTTTCTGTTGTGTTTGGTGGGCTGCTGTATTTTGGGCGCGATCGCACCATCAGCAAAATCAACACCACACTCGTCGCCATCGTAGTCATTACTTTCGTCGGCTTACTCTCACTGACGCTACGCCAAACCCATCCTGCACAGCTGGCCTATCAAAACTGGCACGCACTCAGCACAGCGATTCCGGTGATTGTTGTTGCATTTGTGTATCACAATGTTGTGCCTGTGGTGACCACTCAGCTAGAAGGCGATGGCACAAAGGTGCGACAGGCGATTTTGATTGGAGCTGCTGTGCCGCTGGTGATGTTTATCGCCTGGAATGCGGTGATTTTGACCAGCGTAGACGTCGGCGTAGAAGCGTTGAATCTGGCAATTATCGATCCGATTGAACTGCTGAGAAAAGGAGATGGCTTTCCAGGGCTGGGGACGTTGGTTTCGGTGTTTTCTGAAGGTGCGATCGCCACTTCTTTTATTGGCTTTGTTTTCGGCCTACTCAATTTCTTCCAAGATCTCTTCAGTCAGTTGCCGTCTTCATTTCCTGCTGAGTCCGACACTTCAAACCCACGGGAAACAGAGTCACCTATTTTTTCCCTTGGCGCTAGCAAAAAGAGCCTTTTATACGGTCTTGTTTTTCTGCCGCCATTGGCGCTTTCTGTCGTTAGTCCCACCATTTTTTTTAGTGCCATTGACTTTGCAGGTGCTTTTGGCAACTCTATTTTGTTTGGCGTTATTCCTGCTGTGATGGCATGGCAGTGGAGAAGCCAATTTCCAAGCATGGCTCGACCACTTGTGCCGGGTGGAAAAATTACGTTAACAGTGATGATCGGCTGTGCGATCGCTGTCATCTGTCAGAACATCTTGATCAAAAGCCAATTAATTTAACAGGCAGCAAAGGCTATTTGAATGACGCTTTTGCGAGATCTATGTTCAATAACGTGACTCCTAAAGAGAGGTTATCAAAAGACTTATCTGTGATATGTGCCAGGAAAGAAGCGCTCTTTCATGAACGTGCCTTTCTCTGAGAAGGCACCAGCTTGGCCTAAAACCCCCTTTATTCAGTTAATTACAATTTGGTAATAGACTGCCATCTCTCCGTGCTTCTACTTGTGGCCTAACAAAAGGCCATGTATTCTAGACTTTGTATATTGATAATCAATCTCGATAGACGTATCGAAGGTTTGATTCGTAACCATAAGGATTTCCCATGACTAAGCGATTGAAAGCAGTAGAGCTATTTTTGGCAGTTGGTTTGGCCGCAGGCATGGCGGCCTGTAGTGGCACGCCTGAAGCCGATACTGCCATCGCACCCGATGCTACAACTGAAATTGCTGAAGGCGGCGAAGGCGGCGAGGGCGGTGAAGGCGGTGAGGGCGGTGAAGGTGGCGAAGGCTACAGCGAAGGCGAGCAGGCCAATGCCGACTTTGAAGACAAGCTAGAAGGCCCTGAACTACTCAGCGCACTTCAAGAGGGTGGCCATGTCATTTACTTCCGCCATGCCCAAACAGAAAAAGACTACGCAGATCAGGCCGATCCCAACATGAGCTTGGATGACTGTGAAACGCAGCGCAAGCTTAATGACGTTGGCCTACAACAGTCTGAAGATATCGGTGCAGCCTTTACCGAAAAAGGCATTCCAGTGGGTGAGGTGATTGCCAGTGACTATTGCCGCGCTTGGCAAACTGCTGATATTGCATTTGGCACTCACACTAAAAATTCAAAGCTCAACTTCCTGCCGTTTGAAGACTATACCGACGAGCAGGTAGAAGAAATGAAGGCAAATGTTACCCCCTTGCTGACAGCCGTACCTGCCGAGGGCACCAACACTGTCATTGTTGGACATGACGATATCTTTGAGTCTGCAACAGGCATCTATCCCGATCCTCAAGGTATCGCCTATGTGCTGACGCCCGATGGTAGCGGTGGATTTACGCTCCAGGCAAACATGCTGCCTGAAGAGTGGGCCGAGCTGTAGGTTGGCTGCTTGAGTAGTCTAGTGATCGATTGATAGCTCATGTTGCTGACCTACCCCACCCTACGGGCACCCCTCCGACGGAGGGGTGGCACGCAGTGACGGGGTGGGTCGGCAAGCCAGGCAACACAACAGTTTTAGAGTCTCAAACTTATGTGTAATACACCATAGCCGTCGGAGGGCTACCCTCCACGACGGGGGGCATCTGCCCTACTGGCTCAACTGTTGCAGTTCTACCAAACTCAAGATGTCCACCGTCAAAACATAAACCGCTTTCCCAATATCTGAAGAAAAAACATTGAGATAATAAAGCGTTCCAGGTTCATCAGGCGTAATAACTTCAAAAACACGTCGCCCTGAATCTTCTATATCGTCTCGCTTTGTGAGCTGATAGTTGTTGGCCTCTAGCTGAGCAATCAGCTGTTGTTCTATGTCATGGAGATTGCCACGCATTTCGCGACAGCCCTCTAGGTCAAAGCAACCGGCTTCAGACCCTGCCAAATCAGGAAACTCAGCGCTCAGCGGCATGACCTTGCCGTACTCTGGCTCACTGCCTAGTGCAGACGTGGGAGCTGGATTATTTTCATTCGCTGGCTGGGTTGGACTAGGCGTTGAATTGGTAGGTTCTGTTTGTGAAGGTGTGCTGTTTTCTGGCGTCACCTCCGGGGCGATTTCTGGTACCGCAGCTGGAATAGGGGCGATGGGTTGTTCAATTTGAGCAGGCCAAGGCTCTTCGGGAATGGGTTGTTGTTCTACTAACGGCGTTAGGTTGCTGGATGGCGAAATGGAGATATTTAAGTTTAGCGAGTCTGGGTTTAGCGAGTCTGGGTTTGGCGAGTCTGGGTTTGGCGAGTCTGGGTTCGGTGAGCTTGGGTCAGCCGAAGCGACTAGGTCTTTTGAGGTGAGTGTCCCTGCAGGTAGGCGAACTGTGGAGATAGTGTGCGATCGCTCAACTGCTATCACATCGGTATCAGGTCTTTTCGGGTCAGTCTGTGGTGCTCGCTTCGGGAGTGTGAGCACCATGGTAAGTCCGTGAAACAGACAGGACGCCAGACAGAGCTTCCAAAACAAACCATTTGTTCTCAGACAGGTCACTTTAGTACGCAAAACACTCAAGGACACAGAGCATCCATCTTTAAGAAACTTACTTAAACAGGAAACTTACTTAAACAGGCACTGACTACATTCAGTTATCAAATCGGATTGGATTTGGCGAATTTCTGTTGTTAGAGCATGCTGCTCTGTCTGTTGTGCTCAGACTGTTGTCATCGTGCCGCTGACCATCAGCAGTGCAAACAGGAAGCGCCCCACCATGTAACTCCATCATCAGACGACGAGAAAGCCGCAGTCGTCTGCGTCTGCCTTTTGCTTCTTGAAACCATTGCCACGAAATAGTCAGCCCAATTGCCGATACGACAATAAAGGCACCTACGAGTAGCCAATGGCTTGCATTCGCCAAATCAAAACTTGAACTATCCATCAGGCACGGCCTTAATCGAGATCTGCTCCCGTTAATACTACTGCGAGTGCCTGATAAAATCAAGAACTTTTCTCGACTGCAAAAGACTATATAAGCTACCGATATCAGCTAAATCGACGTTTTTTATGATTTCTATTCGTTCTTTTAAAAAGAATTACTCTCATTAGTAGTACTATGCCTTTAATAGTATTTTCACTTAGTGAGAAAGGATGATTTTTTATGAGACTTTCACGGCGATCGTTGCTTGCTCGGAGTGCAACTGCAGCGGCTGCTTTTGCGGCTACTCAGGTATTTCGCCCTCGCTCAGCCCGTGCGCAGACAGGTGAGGTCAATCTCTACTCGTCTCGTCATTACAATACGGATGACGCCCTCTACGAGAAATTTACAGAACTCACGGGCATTCGGGTCAACCTGCTAGAAGGCAAAGCGGATGAGCTGCTGGCCCGGCTAGAAAGTGAAGGTGCAAACAGCCCGGCTGACGTCTTTATGACAGTAGACGCCGGTATGTTGTGGCGGGCAGATCAGGCCGGTATTTTTGCACCTGTTACGTCCTCGGTGCTCAGCAGTAGCATTCCCGAAAACTTACGACATCCTGAGGGTAAGTGGTTTGGCTTTTCTAAGCGGGCCCGCGTCATTATGTACAACAAATCTGCGGTGGATCCCTCGGAGCTGTCTACTTACGAAGATCTAGCCGATGAGCGCTGGCGCGGCAAAATCTTAATTCGCTCTTCTAACAATATTTACAACCAGTCGCTGGTGGCTTCTCTGATTGAGTCCAATGGTGTAGAGGCTACTGAAGAGTGGGCCGAGGCTTTTGTCCAGAACTTTGCGCGTCCGCCAGAGGGTAATGACCGAGCGCAGATTGAGGCGGCGGCGGCCGGACTGGGTGATCTTGCGATCGCAAACACCTACTATCTCCCCCGCTACCTCACCGACGAAGATCCTGCAAAGCAAGCGGTCTTTGACCAGATGGGCGTTTTCTTCCCCAATCAGGACGGTCGAGGTGCCCACGTTAATATCAGTGGCGCAGGGGTTGTTGCTACAGCGCCCCATGCTAGCGAAGCGCAACAGTTCTTAGAGTATCTGTCGGGCACCGAGGCTCAGGGCTTCTTTGCCGAAGGGAATAACGAGTATCCTGTGGTCGAAGGCGCTGCCGTGGCTTCAGCGGTTGAAGGCTTTGGCGAGTTCAAGGACGATAGCGTAAACGTTGCAACCTATGGTGAAAACCAGACCGCAGCGGTACAGCTCATGGATAGAGTGGGCTGGGCGTAAGCGCACTTCTGTTGTTCAAAAACTTACTTCTTAAACTCCTTTGATAGCGCGTAGCTTTTCGGTTGGCTACGCGCTTTTTTCGCTGCTCTCCTTTTATTACTGCAAATGGTTAGCTAGCGCTCACCATTTGCCGCGTTGTTGACTGTTGGTAGCCTGCCTGCAAAATATCAGTGATGGACTTACCTGTTTGATAGGCTGCAATCATGTCCTTTGCAGGGCAAGTTTGTTGTTGTAATCGTTTTCTTAGATGAGAAATGCGATCGCATTCTTTCCTGTTTAGCACTTGGCTGGCTGCATCTAGAATCGACTCAGCCTGTTGATAAATCTGTTGATTAGAAAAGCCTAGCTGCCCCGACTGCTGATGCAGCTCAGTATTAGGAACAGTAGCCCGTCCGTCCAAAGTTTGTTCTAAGACTAAGCCTTTGAGCAGCGTTAGCAGCTCAGCACATAGCTCAAAATCTCCACAGCTATCAAAGGCCTTAAACTCTATGCGGCCCACCTCTGCGGGTACTCTGGCAAGCTGAGTGAGTGAGGGCACTGAGTCAATTAAATCTTCTTCTTTTTCTAAGAACACCATCGCTGCGGGCCGCGCTCCGGTGCGAAAGAAGCTGCGGGCAGATAGCCCTGACCACAGACCGCCCTGATAAAACGGTGAACTAAAGCTAAACGGAATAACGTACGGGCTGTAGTACGTGAGCTTACGTCCAATATCAATTAGCTCATCTGGAGAAAGTCCCGCTACCGAAAGATTTAGGTCTGGCCCCTGAGTCAGCATGGGAATGTGAGCCGTCTGCATTTCTGGGCAAGTTTGGCGGCGCTGCTGCTCGTAGGCATTGAGCGGTGGCACGGGTACAAACTCAGCCTCATAAGGGTGAAAGCTAATCAAACCAGGCGAAAACCCAGCTTTCATCGCCTCACTGCGCAATAAAGCAAAGCTTTCAGTGAGTTCAGCAACGGCACCGTCAATGCTGTCATGTACCGTAGTCCGAATCTCAATCCCCTTTGGCGGACAGTCTGTGACATTGCCTGCTAGGTCAAACCGCTCAAATCCTTCTATGTACCAGCGCTTGAGCTTGATGCCCGCATCGCCTACGCGCAGCTGAGGGTAGTCTTGGGCGTACTGGGGTAGTTGGGAAACAATCGCATCAAATTCTGTGAAAGTGGTATTTAAATAATCGGCAAATTGTCCATCCGGGCGGACGA
>JBCBKQ010000044.1:0-27872 GCA_038521595.1 Cyanobacteria bacterium J06627_28
AACAGCCAGGATTAGCTGTTTTCCATGTAAGAGCGTCTTAAACAGCTCTAATTCTGGCTCAATCTTCTCAAAAAAACACGCGATTGGCACATTAATCACTTTCCGATTTTGGAAAATCCGATTTTATTATTAAGCGACAACTTTTTGGGATAGCTATCTGATAAAGAGATGTCCGCTATATAAGATTGTTGCTTTTGCTACAGCGATCAGATTCAGATTATTCTCTATGCCGCGCTCAATAGTCCAGCAGCTTGGGCCGCTAGTTGAATTTGAACTCGGAGATCTTTGCTCGGATCATCTTGAATCTCAAGGGCATCTTGAATGCGCATCCAGTAGTTGCGAATAGTGCGATCGCTGATACCCATTTGAGCCGCAATGGCTTTGTCTGACAGTCCTCTTCTAAACTTTAATTCTAGAAGGTTGACCCAGCGTCGATCAAAGCTAGGCAGGCTTTCTCTAACACTGTCGAAACTATTATTGCCGCTTAGGATAGTTGCGATGGTTGTCATGACCATGCTGATGGGTTGTAAGCTGCTAAGTGATAAAAAAGCCCCTTCGTAATCTTGCAGCTGCTCTTTTAAGTGAGGCAGACTTTGTACGCCGGGGCTCGCGCTGAGCACTATATCTGTTGGAAGCTGTTCTCGCGCTATCAGTGATGCCGATTTCGTCCTATTTATCTCTGCCTGTGGATATTGTTCTTGTAGTGCTTGTTTAATGGTATCAAAAGAATTTTCTTGTTCTTCTATTAGCAAGACTTTTTGTAGTTCATCTCTAGGGCTAATGGTGTTCGATGCTTGGTAAGTCATGGCTGTTGCCAGTATTGGGACATCCTCAGACACTGTTTGTAGTACTTGATGGGGCACCACATATTGCCTTTGGTAGTTGTTACTGTATGTTGTGAAAAATGTTGTTATGTTAGGGGTCATTAAACATGCAAGGCGTTTTCTGAGCGCCAGCTGTGTGCTCCTGAAAGTTTCCTGAATATTAGGCCTGTACGAACGCTGGCTGTGTGGTGTCTCTCTTCCTTGCCGCCTGGTTCACGTTTCCTTAGGATTGAAAATTAAATAACTTGCCCAATTTCAATCCTCGCTGCAGGCCCTCATCCTAAATCCTTCTCCCTGAGAGATAAGGACTTCAAGCTCCCTCTCCCCAGGGAGAGGGTTGGGGTGAGGGCGGCAGGAAATGTGCGTCTTATTTAATCCTCGTTCCTTAGCATGTCCAGGAATTGCCTAGCCGACTGAGAGCAAGTGCATAAGGACAGAGCTATAGCCCGTTCGCACTTTGCTATATAAAACACAGTCATAGGATATAAAGTAGAAAGGGCAGCTGTTTCGTAGCAACTCTATGATGGCGGTCTCATCTCAGGCGTACAGTTAAGGCGCTATCGCCATACGCCTGAGAAAAGGGAAAGGCCAACAGTGTGTAATAGCTTTGTTTTGTGTACGCTGACTACAATGTTTTTGATATGGAACAACAGTGTATTTTTGATGTCGGGCTGTTGGAGACAGCCATTTTAGACCTCGTGACAAATCCAGTCCTAGTAAAAGATGAACAGCTACGGTACGTACTAGTCAATCGTGCCTCCACTATTCAATTGCTTAGCTATTCAATTGCTTAGCACTTGGCTATTCGTACGGTAGCTGCTGGCTAACTGCTCATGTGCTACTCAAACATGTGCTACTCAAACATGTGCTGCCAAAAAGCACGTGTAGGCAAGGCGGACTCTAAAAGCTTGGCTTGCGCTCAGCGATTCTAAGTTTTGCGGAGCGCGATCGCTTGTTTTCTCTCACCTCTTCTCGCGTGGCTACCAGCGGCTTTTTGGTAATAATCTGCAGCCGCTCGTCTCCCCGATAGGCATATTTCACAATCCGATCTTCCAGACTATGAAAGCTAATAATCGCTAGCCTGCCTCCCGGGTTTAACCAATCGGGTGCTTTCTCCAAAAAGGACGTCAGCACATCTAGCTCACCGTTGACCGCGATACGCAAAGCCTGAAAAGTACGCGTTGCCGGATGAATGCGCCCGTGGCGAGCCTTGGGTGGGAAAGCGCCGCCAATGGCATAGGCCAGCTCTGTGGTTGTGCTAAACGGGCGATTATCGACGATTTTGCGAGCAATCCGCCGAGACAATCGCTCCTCTCCATATTCATAAATGGTGTCGGCAATCGTTTTTTCATCCCAGTGGTTAACGATGTCCGCAGCTGTCAGCGCTTGTGTATCGTCCATGCGCATGTCTAGCGGCGCTTCGCTACGAAAGCTAAAACCACGATGGGCCTGGTCTAGCTGCGTGGAGCTGACGCCAATGTCGGCAAGAATGCCGTCAAACTTAAGCGCTGTGGGCTCGTACTTAGAAAAGTTTGTGTGATGAAACGCAACCTGCGCATCCCAAGGCGCCAACCGAGCTTTGGCCGCAGCTAGTGCCTGGAGGTCTTGATCGAGGGCAACCAGCTCTACAGTTGGTGCAGCTTTTAGGATGAGTTCGCTGTGACCAGCGCCACCGACCGTTGCATCTAAATACCGTCCATTGGCCTTCACATTCAAGCCGTCTAGCACTTGCTCACTCAAGACAGGAATATGGAAAAAGGCCTGAGCTGCTCTATCTTCAGACATAAGTTTGTGGCAGTACCTTATAATTCTGGGCAAATAGTGCCTTTAGATGTTGAATCTTTAGGGCAAACGTACGACAATGGAAGCTGTTGAGGAGCCTAGTATAGGTGACTCGCCTGTTAGAGCAGATTATCAATCCAGATTAGTAGACTAGGTACACAATGGCTACGTTGCAGACCAAGACTGAACCCATGGTGATTAACATGGGACCGCATCACCCTTCCATGCACGGGGTGCTGCGTCTTATTGTCACCCTTGATGGGGAAGACGTCATCGACTGTGAACCCGTCATTGGCTATCTGCATCGCGGCATGGAAAAGATTGCCGAAAGCCGTACAAACGTCATGTTTGTGCCCTATGTGAGCCGCTGGGACTATGCGGCAGGTATGTTTAACGAAGCCATCACGGTTAATGCGCCTGAGAAGCTAGCAGATATTGAAGTGCCCAAGCGCGCCAGCTACATTCGCATGATCATGCTGGAGTTGAACCGAATTGCCAACCATCTACTGTGGCTTGGCCCCTTTATGGCTGACTGTGGTGCGACGACGCCCTTTTTCTATATTTTCCGTGAGCGTGAGTTTATCTACGACCTATGGGAGGCCGCTTCTGGGGCTCGCTTGATTAATAACAACTATTTCCGCGTGGGTGGCGTTGCTGCTGATTTACCCTACGGCTGGATTGATAAGTGCGAAGATTTTTGCGACTATTTCTTGCCCAAAGTTGATGAGTACGAAAAGCTCATCACTGACAACCCTATTTTCCGTCGCCGGGTAGAAGGGGTGGGCACCATGTCTCGAGAAGATGCCATCAACTGGGGCTGCTCTGGACCAATGCTTCGTGCCTCTGGCGTAAAGTGGGACTTACGCAAGGTAGACCACTACGAGTGCTATGACGAATTAGACTGGGATGTGCAGTGGGCCACAGAAGGTGATTGCTTTGCCCGCTACATAGTTCGCATCAACGAGATGCGTGAGTCGATTAAAATCATCCGCCAGGCAATGGAGCAGCTGCCGGGTGGGCCTTTTGAGAATTTGGAAGCCAAGCGAATGATGGAAGGGCCAAAGTCAAAGTGGAACGACTTTGACTACCAGTTTGCGGGTAAAAAGATTGCACCGACTTTCAAAATTCCAGAAGGCGAGCATTACGTGCGCGTGGAGACAGGCAAAGGCGAAGTTGGCGTCTACATCATTGGTGAAGACAATGTCTTCCCTTGGCGCTGGAAGATTCGCGCAGCGGACTTCAACAATCTGCAAATTCTCCCGAACTTGCTTAAGGGCGTGAAGCTTGCAGATATCATGCCAATCCTTGGCAGTGTTGATATCATCATGGGCTCTGTAGATAGGTAGATAGATAGATAGCCTGGAGTCATTCAGTTGAAAGGATGTTACCAAGTGTTGCTAGGTAGCGTCCTTTTAATTTAGTGAGGGATTACACTAAAAAAAGTAAGGCGCTCAGCAGGCTGGAACCCATGACGGTTACCACTCAAAAGATATCGTTTGCCGACTACCTAAAATACTCTGATGGCACCAACATACGCTATGAGTTGGTCGAGGGAGAGCTGATTCCTATGAGCCTGGGTGCTGGAATTCGTGGTGGGATTGCTGAATTTTTGAATGATGAATTTCGCGGGCAAATTCGTCAGACGGTTTTGCCATGGACATCTAAGCAAATGACGGTGGGGGTGCGCTCTCCAAGAGGCACTTGGTGGGAAACCAGCCGTATTCCGGATGTTACGGTTTTGAGCATGGCTCAGTGGGAGGCGATGGCCAAGCGAGAAGCTGTTATTAATCTCAATGAGCCACCCCCATTACTGGTTGTAGAGGTGGTGAGTCCTTCTACGCGCGCTGATGACTACCGATCAAAGCCATCAGAATACGCACTACTTGAGATCCCTGAATATTGGATCGTGGATCCGCTTGAGCAAATAGTGACGGTCTCGACGTTGGATTATCGCCTTTATGATTCTGTTGAATATAGCGGTGATGATAATGTGAGATCGCCTACCTTCCCAAATATCAACCTGACCGCCGTTCAAATCTTATCTTGTAATCGAGGAAAAAACCTCGCCAGCTAAGCGTTTAGCTCTGACCTAGCTTGTAAAAGCGATTTTCAGATTTTTCAGGTTGCCCCCTATCTTGTTTTAAATGCCGTCCGAGACACTGAGAGGGATCCAAACCTCGAAAATTATCTGAAGGATACTTTGTACAGAGTGATAAAACTAGAATGTGAAACCGTAGTCAGAAGATTTCATAAATTCAACTATCCTAATCTTGCAAAAGAACAGGTGCCGGATTTCATAGATTGCTACTTTTGTCTTTGATCATGAAGCAGCTATCGTGAAGATCATTCAAGATTGTAGAATTATGAACTCAGAAGAGAAGATTGAGAATTACTCTTTTGTAGACTCAAAATCTAATCTTTTCATACGAGCTTCGAATATTCTTACAGGCCTTATAGGTAAGCTGGAAGGCTTGTTCCGAAAATGTCAAGATTGAGTAGCCAACGCAATATCAATGGGGAACTCTCAGCCTACCAGCTGGGCTTGCCTGCACTGAATTTAGCTACTCAGTCTTAACAAATAAGCAGCGAGCATTGCCTTCATGGGAGCGATGAGTAAGCTCCATTAGTCGCTGAGAGTAGATCCCTTCGGCCATGGCAGGCGCTGTTGCTCTGCCTGCATCGATGCAATCAACCCAGTGATTTACAACGCGAATGAAGGGGGCAATTCGACCGTCAGGATAGATTTTTGGGAAAGCCAAGTGCTTTGGGGTCGCAATCTCTTTTAGCTCGCCACCCAGTTCACTCGCAAAGATCTTGAATCCATTAACGTAATCTTTTTGGCTAGGATTGCCAATCACGAGAGTCCCTTTGTCGCCGTACACCTCAATGAAGTGGCCCCGTCCGGCATAGCTGACGGCGCTGAGGGTGATTTGGCAAAGTGTGTCGTCTGCTAGGGTAAGGGTAATGGCACACACATCGTCCGAGTCTACGGGCTTGCGATCGCCCGTTGCCGGATCGGGCCGAGTAGGAATAGAGGTACTCAGCGTCGCGCTAATATCTTTGGCGGGGCCAAAGAGCCAGTTCACATAGTCAAAGGTGTGAGAACCAATAGAGCCCAGCGCCCCGCCGCCCAGCGCCTTTTGAGCGTACCAGTTCCAGGCTCGCTCAGAGCTAGCGCGACTAGAGGCAATCCAGTCAATTTTTATCAGGCGTCTTGTGCCGACAATATCTTGCTTAAGTAGCTCAGCAAAGTGCTGCCATGCAGGAATGAAGCGGAACTCAAAGTCAGGCACGATGATGACGTTATTGTCTATGGCAATCTGTTGTAGCTGTTCCGCTTCTGCCATGGTGAGCGTAACGGGCTTTTCGAGCAAAAGGTGCTTACCTGCTTTGAGAATGTCGCAGGCCATATCGTAGTGGGCGAATGGCGGCGTTGCGAGGGTAACGGCCTGCACGGTACCCAGCGCTAAGATTTCGGCTAGGTTGCTGCTAGCGAAGGGGATGCTATGGGTGTCGGCGGTGGCTTGAGCTTTCGTGCGATCGCGATTCCAAACGGCTACAACTTCAGTGCGGTGATGCGCCTGCAATCCAGGAATGTGAACCTTTTGGCCAAACCCTGTCCCAATGACCGCCACCCCAATTTTCGACATTAGCCTATTACTCCCACGGATCCTTATAGCTGGGTCAGTCCGACCCCATAAAAGCATACAAGAACAGCTGGCCAGTCCATAACGAACTGTGAGGATCGTGACCGCTCAGGTCGCTGGCATCAACCGATGCCGTACTGACTTGCCAAAAGGTTCACCTAACGTATTATTGCGCCGATGCATCCTAGTTATCAGTCCTCACTAAAATTTGGTTGAATCTAGTGGTGCAGAGCAGGCGATCTCGATCAGGAATGATTCATCAAAGTGTTGTCGAATCACTCCATTTTCTTTTCTATCCTCTTTAAAACTCAAAGAGTATTTAATCATGACGCTATTTAAAGGGCTGCCTATAGGCCTTACCACCGCACTCTCTGCCACCGCAGCAATCGCGCTTTCACCATTTATTATTCTCCAATCTCCATCTCCGGCTAAAGCTGCCGACTATAGCCAAATCTATTCCTTTGGTGACAGCCTAGTCGATACCGGAAACACCTTTTCTTTGAGCAAATCTTTTGTCGGTGAAGGCTTTCCACCACCGCCTTACTTTGAAGGGCGTTTTGCCAATGGGCCACTCTGGAATGAGTATCTGGCTGAAGACCTGGGTGTTCCACTGACTAATTTTGGCTTTGCCGGTGCGCGCTCAAGCAGAGACGTCAATGATCCATCGGAGGGCACTATTCCTGGGTTTACACTGCCTGGGCTGCTCACTCAGGTAGATCAGTTCACGGCCAATCAGGCGCTTCTTGACCCGAATGCTCTTTATTTAGTGTCTTCTGGGGCAAATGATTACCTTTCTGGTGGAGAGCAAAACCCTCAAAAGCCAGTATTAGATATCACCGCTGCGCTGCTAGCACTGAGCGAGGCGGGTGCTCAGCATATTGTTGTTGGTAATCAACCGCCACTGGGCAGTCTACCAGCGGCCAAGCAGCTGGGCATCAGCGACCCACTCAATCAGCTCTCTGAAGCGCACAATCAAGGGCTGGCGCTGGCCATAAGTGGCCTGACAGCGAATGGCCTAAAGATAGATCTGTTGGACATCAACGGTCTGATACGTGATGCGCAGGCTGGAAAGTTTGGATTTGAGAACACAACCGATCCCTGTATTTCAGACTTGGCCTGTCTAATGAGCCCTGAGGTGCAAGCGACAACATTATTTTGGGATGACGAGCATCCTACGACTCGCGCTCACTTTTTGGTTGCTGAGGCTGCTTTGGAACAGTTGGAGGCGCACAAAGTCTCAACGCCTGAGCCTGGAACATTAGTAGGAATTATGTTTTTGGGTGGGTTGGCAGTCAGTCAGCTAAAGCGAAAGCTGGATAAAGTCTGACGCTTGGGCCGTCATCGTTTTTTACTTTACTCTGCGGTGGCGGCTTCTATTTCTTCGAGGGTGAGTCCGGTGATGCGGCTAATTTCAGTGAGGGGAAGTTGGTTTAGGAGTGATTGTGCGATCGCAACCTTAGCGGCTCTTTCACCTTCTGCCCGGCCTTCTGCTCTGCCTTCTGCCCTTCCTTCTGCCCGGCCTTGTTCTAACCCTTTCATTTCACCTAGGCGTACAGCATTACGGCTATCGTGAATCACCATCGCCTGCTTATCCAAAATCTCCATTTCATCTCGGGTGAGCTGGCTTTGCCGGGCAACTTCAAAGGCTGAATGGATGGCAGTTTCCGTTTCTAAGCTGGGTGGAATGCTTTCCAGATGATTTGCTTCTTTGAGAAAGTACAGCCATTTGTCAGATAGAGACGTTAGTTCATCACTGCGTTTTTGAAACTTGGGCAGTTCGGCAAAGACCAGCTCGATATCGTCGCTGTAGTCGGTAAGGGTGTCTTTTTCTTTGAGACTGTAGCGGCTGACGACGTTGCGACTACCCTCAAACATGACAAAGTCAGTAATAGTCAGCGCAATGACTGGGTTTAGCTGGGTGTAGTCATCGCCGACGTCAAGCTGAATGGCAAAGGCTTTTGCGGCGTTGTAAAGGACGCGCTTTTTGAAACCCAGCACGTTTAGCACCTGCATTTCGATAATGACGGCTGTGCCATTGGCAAGGGTTGCTTTGACATCCAGATAAGAATCTTTGACGCCTTCGATTCGAGGTGCTTGGTAAGGATCAAGAATTTGAAGACTTTGGATAATTGCTTTGCCTTGATACAGCAGCCCGTTCAAAAAGCTGATGAGGATATCCGTGCTCTGGGGCGATCCAAAGATCTTTTTGAAGGCAAAATCGGTTTTTGGATTGATAAACGGACGCATGGGTAGGCAAGTGAACGCGTGCTTTTACCTTAGACGATGAATGAGGAAGTATAGCAAAGCACTAAGCTCTATAGAGCAAGGGGTATAACGCTACTGGGTGGCGTAAGCTTAGTGCAGAATTGCTATAGTTTCAGTATACGCCTCGGCTCTTTACACTAGAGGTATGAATAAAACTGAGCAAATACTTTCACAGATTGTAGGAAATCCCTGGATCGGTCTTCAAAAGGCCGATGAGCTTTGGGCAACTTACAAAGCCGGTAATCGTAACGTTCCTACCGTTGTCACTCAGAAGACAGACGAGCTAGATTCGCTAGATTTTGACGTTGTCATCTGCGGTGGCACGCTCGGCATTTTGCTAGGAGCAGCGCTGACACAGCGAGGATGGCGCGTAGCGCTGCTAGAGCGTGGAGAGTTAAGGGGGCGCGATCAGGAATGGAATATTTCTCGGCGAGAGCTAGAGACGTTTGTGCGGATGGGGCTGCTGAGTGAGGAAGGGTTGGAGAGTGCGATCGTATCCCAATACAATCCAGCCCGCATCAGCTTTACCGGCGGCCCAGATCTCTGGGTAGAAGACATCCTCAATATCGGCATAGACCCCGTAAGCCTGCTAGAACAGCTCAAGCAAAAGTTCCTAACCGAAGGGGGCACCCTGCTAGAACAAACCGCATTCCAATCAGCCACTGTTCACGCTAATGGTGTCCAGATTCAGACAACAGGTGAACCTATACGTGCTCGGCTGCTGATAGATGCGATGGGTCACTTTTCACCCATGGTGCAACAAGCCCGAAAAGGGCAAAAGCCCGATGCCGTCTGCCTGGTGGTGGGCACCTGTGCCAAAGGCTATAAACAAAACGAATCTGGCGATTTGATTGTTTCTTTTACGCCTATCAAAAAGCAGTGCCAATACTTTTGGGAAGCCTTTCCTGCTCGCGATGGTAGAACAACCTATATGTTCACCTATCTAGATGCGCACCCCAGTCGGCTAAGCCTGACAGACATGTTTGAAGACTATTTATCGCTGCTGCCACAATATCAACAAACCGATTTAGAACAGCTTTCATTCGAGCGAGCACTGTTTGGCTTTTTCCCTTGCTACAAGGACGCTCCTTTGCAGTACGAGTGGGATAGAACGCTAGCCGTAGGCGATAGCAGTGGCAGCCAGTCGCCGCTTAGCTTTGGCGGCTTTGGCGCAATGGTGCGACACTTAGAGAGACTGACCGTGGGCATTGATGAAGCTCTGCGGGCCAACCTGCTCAGCGCCAGGGCACTCAAAAAGCTCCAGCCATATCAGCCAAATCTGTCGGTTACCTGGCTATTCCAAAAGTCAATGAGCGTGGGCGTAGAGCAGTCTCTCTCGCCCAACAAAATCAATGAAGTCCTGTCCACCATCTTTGCGGATATGGAAGCACTGGGTGACGATGTCCTACGGCCTTTTTTGCAAGATGTGGTTCAGTTTCCGGCCCTGGCAAAAACAATGCTACGAACCTCTGCGCAGCATCCGGGTTTAGTGCTGAGCATTTTGCCGCAGGTGGGCGTGGGCTCTGTGGCTAGCTGGATAAGGCACTTTGTTAGCCTGGGTGGTTACAGCGCCTTGCACGCCATGCAAAAGCTCGTCGATAGTCAGATGGATTCGGATGAGCAACAGTACAATGCGGATCGTTGGCGCGATGCGCTGAAATACGGCTCGGGCGGTGATTATAATGAACATTAGAAAATAGCGCGATCGCAAAAAGGTAACCCTCAATGCGATCGCGCTTCTTTAAGCAGAATCAAACAACAGCCTCTTGAGATCAAACAACAGCCTCTTGAGCAGATTAACGACAGCCTGAGACAGAAGCTGTGTAGGTATTACCCTCTGCGTCTAAGCCGCCCACTCTTAGGTTGATCTGATACGGATCGGTGCCAATTCTAGATTCTGACGTGATGACTAAGGGCTCGTCTTCCGCGAGGCTAATGTCACGAATGCCGTAGGCAGAATCAAAAGATTCGTCTGGATATTTAAAGAAAACGTCGATGTCGTAGGGATTGCCACCTAGGGACGTCACCGTCGTTACAAAATAGTCGTATGACTCTTCTACCGCGAAGTCTGTGTCCCAGTTGCTTTCAATAAAGAGTAAGCCAGGGAGGGTAACGGTTTTAGTTACTTCTGTTTCTCCGTTGCCTTCTACCACTGCCAAGGGGGTGCAAGTCTGAGCCTTTGCCGAACTCCCTATGCTCACAGCAGCCATCAGTGACAATATCATTCCAGTTGCAACATGACGTAATTTCATATTTCAGCGATCTCCTAATTTCAGTAAATTTGTAGTAAAAGCTACTCTTACACAGCTCTCCTAAAGCAACATAACAATTTCAATTTCTACATTTTTCTCTCTTAGGTTGGATTCGCGTAGCGCAACTCACTGATTTAATAGAAAATCTTCCCAATGGCTGACGCCCGTACTATCAGATCTTACTGATTGCTAGCTGTCATTAGGCTGTAGATGAGTAATCTACACGGGGACATGCGCTGTCAGCCTAGATGAGGCGACGCCATGAAGAGAAGCTGTAGAAAAGAGAGGCTATAGAAAAGAGAAGCTATAGAAAAAGAAGAGAACTATGCGCAGCTGAGTACCTTATGACTGGGCTGTGCAGGTTGTGCGTAGACAGGCTGATGATATGTTTTTAAGAACTGGCCGATGGTTCTGGTGGCGCGATCGCACCCCTGCAAAGCCGTTCTCGAAAGCGGTCTCTGCGCATCAAAGTGCTCTGTTGGTACCTGCAGTAGCCAGGCCTGTGGGGCATGATCATACCGCTGGCGAGTTAGGCTCATCAGTGTCCAAGGATTTAGGCACTGCATCCCACCTGAGAGCTTGCGGCGCACCTGGCTATCACCCACAATGGGCTCAATTTTCACGCTGTTGTTGCCACTGCGACTGCCACAGGCATCGACAAAAATCACATAGTCAGCCTCAATCACATCACGGGCGTGACTTGGCGTCAGCTGAGGTGCGACCAGCGTGGTTACAGACTGTAGCTGCCAGCGCTCTACTGCTCTGGCCACCATTGCCCCAACGCCATCATCACCGCGACGTTCATTGCCATACCCAATGACCAAAAAGCGCTCAGCTGATTTAGTAGGTAGAGAAATCGGCATTGGAAGTGAGTTCCTTAAAAGAATGAGAAAAGAGCGATAGCGCTTCTGGGCGTTAGAAAAAACCGTCAGCAGCAGCAAAATAGGCGTTAGCTAGCAACAGATCATCAGCTAGCAACAGGTAGAACTTGGGCCAAAATCTCTGCTGTTTTAGCATCTATCTCGATAGTCTTTGCGGGTTCGACAGTCTTGTCGGACGGACTATCTAACAGCAGTAAATCAGACGACAGCGTTGATTCAGGAATGTCTTGCCGACAGCTAGGACAAAACCAGTAGAGATGACTTTGGCGAACATGTCTCAATAGAGGACTGTTGCAGCAAGGACAAAGGGCCATGGTAGAACCAGCTAAAAGCACAAGAAGTGAACCTATTTTTCACAGTAGAAAAGGAAAATGAGTTTTTTATGTGGTTTTCACCAAACTTCATCACGTTTCATTGCGTTTGTTAGCGCAAAGCAGACCGTACGATAGCGCTCTAAAAATTCGTTAGAATCAAGGTGCTATTGGCTTAAAGTGGCGCATACAGCTTTCTGCAACTGATGTGCGCCGCACCGTATGACGTCTGCTGTGCAGACAGCCAGCCAAAACCAGTCGCCTTAAGCAGCAACTTCTTAATGTTTTCTTTCGATGTCTAAAAGGGTTCTCATCTGCCAGAATACGACCTGTAAACAGCAGGGAGCAAAGCAAGTTTTGGATGCCTTTGAGCAGTGGGCACAGCGTCACGACCTATCCACCGATGAAGTTATGGCGTCTGGCTGTTTAGGCCACTGTGGGCAAGGCCCCATGGTATTGGTCGTTAATGAGTCGACTGTATCTACTAAAGAAAAAGAAGATAAAAAGACTTGGTATGACGGCGTCCGACCTGAGGATGCAAAAACGATTGCTGAACAACATCTACAGCTGACCGCTGTACCCTCGAATAGGCGTTTACCCATGACGAGTACGTCTGCCTCAAGCTCGTTTTGGATTTGGGCCTCGTGGGGTGGGCTGGGGTTGTTTTTTATACTGTGCATTGTTGTTGCTGTCGTTGCTGCGATGAACGCTCACTATGTCTGAAGCAGCTATGTCTAAAGCAGCTATGTCTGAAGCAGCTATTCGCAAAATAATTCATATAGATATGGATGCGTTTTATGCCTCTGTGGAGCAGCGAGATAATCCAGCGCTGCGGGGTAAGCCCGTTGCCGTTGGTGGCTCACCAGAGAAAAGGGGGGCTGTCTGTGCGGCGAGTTATGAGGCTCGGCGCTATGGCATTCACTCAGCCATGCCGTCTCGCAGCGCTGCGATGAGGTGTCCGGATTTGATTTTTGTGAAGCCACGATTTGAGGCGTATAGAGCGGTTTCTCAAGAGATTCGTAAAATCTTTTTTGACTATACTGATTTGGTCGAGCCGCTGTCGTTAGATGAGGCCTATTTAGATGTAACGGTCGATAAGAAAGAGATCGGCTCTGCGGTAAAAATTGCGAGGGAAATACGCGATCGCATCAAAACCGATCTCAACCTCACCGCCTCCGCAGGCGTCTCTATCAACAAATTCTTAGCCAAAATTGCATCGGACTTAGACAAGCCAGATGGCCTTTCTTTCATTGGCCCCGAGCAAGCTGAGGCTTTTATTGAACAGCTCCCGATTGATTCTTTTTATGGTGTCGGCCCGGCCACTGCCAAAAAGATGAAAGCCCTAGACATTCACACAGGTGCTGATCTTAAAAGCTGGAGTCAAGCGCAGCTCATACAAAAGTTTGGCAAGGTGGGCAGCTACTACTACCGCGTTGCCAGGGCTGAAGACAATCGGCCCGTAAACCCCAATCGCATCCGTAAATCCATCGGCGCAGAGCGCAGTTTTTTTGAAGACTTGCAGGTTCAATCTGCGATGATAGCTGCCCTAGCGCCCATTGCTACAGAAGTCTATCAGCGGCTGACCAAAAACAAACGCAACGGCTACACCCTGACGCTTAAGATCAAGTACAACAACTATGACACCATCACACGAAGCAAGACGTTGGCCTCCCCGATTAAAAAAGAAGAAGAGATTTTTGAGATAGCAAAGGCGCTCTTGATCTCTCATGTAGAGGTGACACGTCCTGTAAGATTGCTGGGCATTACCGTTTCAAATTTGGTAGAGCCTCAAGCGCATGATCAGCTGAAATTACAGCTATAAAGTCCTACAATAGCTTTCCACGCTTAGCTACACAACAACTCCTCACAACAATATTCCTGCAATACAAGCTGTTGTAAAGCAAGCCAGCGTACCCGCTACCATCGCCCGAACGCCAATCTTTGCTAGATCACTCTGACGGCTCGGTGCAATACCGCCAATGCCACCAATTTGAATGCCGATAGATCCTATATTGGCAAAGCCGCAAAGGGCGTATGTGGCAATCACAATCGCCCGCTGAGAAATGGCCTCTTGCTCAATTAGCTGCTGCAAATCTAAGTAGGCAATAAACTCATTGAGAATCGTCTTTTTTCCCAGTAGCGTGCCCACCGCCTGACAATCAACCCAGGGCACACCCATTAGCCACGCAACGGGGGCTAGCAAAAAAGCGAGAATTGTTTCTAGCGACAGTGCTGGAAAACCAAAAAGTCCGCCAATAAAACCAATTACCGCATTTAACGCTGCCAAAACAGCAAGAAATGCAATGATCAGCGCTCCGATATTTAGCGCGAGGCGCAGGCCTTCTAGAGCGCCCGTTGTCAACGCATCAATTCCGTTAGTGCTGGTTTTTTCTACGGTGACAGTGACCTCTCCCTGGGTGGGAGAGACTTCTGTTTCTGGAAACATGATTTTGGAAATGGCCAGCGCCGCCGGTGCAGACATTACCGATGCTGCAATCAGGTGCTCAGCCGGGACGCCAAAAGACACGTAGGCCGCCAACACACCGCCTGCAATTGTGGCAAAGCCGCCCGTCATCACCGCATGTAGCTCAGACATGGTCATCGTATCGACGTAGGGCTTAATAAGCAGCGGCGCTTCTGTTTGACCGACAAAGATATTGCCGGCGGCAGAGAGTGTTTCGGACCCAGATGTTTTCATGGTGCGCCGCATAATGCCAGCGACCAGATTGACGGCCCGCTGCAAAATGCCGTAGTGGTACAGCAGGCTGATAAAAGCGGAGAAAAAGATAATGGTTGGCAGCACTTTAAAGGCAAAGAAAAAGTCTTGGAAATTTTCTCCAAAGACAAAAGACGCCCCGGCATCTGAATAGTCTAAAAAGGTGCTGACCGTACGGCCTAGCCATTGAAAGGTCGCGAGGCCAAAAGCCGTTCGTAAAATAATGAGTGCGAAGATAATCTGCAGGGCAAAGCCCCAAAGCACCGGCTGCCAGCGTACGGCCTTGCGATTGACAGATGTCAGATAGGCAAACCCGATAAAGACGCCTAGCCCCACCAGTGCGATTAACCTTTCCATGCAGCCCTTCTCCCTAGACAATTCATAGGATCGTTACTGCAAAATCCTATCAGTATTGTGTCTGTCGGTATTGTGTCTGTCGGCAAAAGCGCTGATATTTAACGTTGGAGTAGGTCATTAGGGTACGTCGACTAGAGCAGTCCTCGATGGCGAATGAAGACTAAGATCGCGGCCCATGAACCCAGTGTTACTTTTAGGGCCACTAAGACATTGAGAAAGGGAATCCAGCCGCCGCTGAGCAGTGTGCCAAAACTGCCGGAAGGCAATGTCATGCCACAGAGCCCAAGCACCGCAATGACAATAAAAAAGAGAACGGATATCTTTTCCCAGACAGAGGCTCGCCAGCGCTTATAGAGATCTTCCATCCAGATGGCAGGCGATGTGATGGCAACCAGTCCGATGGCCGTGCCGCCCGCAACCCCAGCGGCAAACCCGCCACCGGGGCTAAGATGTCCGCGAATGGCTAACTCAATGCCAACAATGGCGGCAATCGTTGCGCCCAGTCGGGCTAAAACGATGGAAGGCTCATCGGTAAACTGATACACCGTGTGGGAGGGTTCTTCGTCGGAGAGCAAAAAGCGAACGCCCATAATGGCGACTGTAAAGACCACAACTTCAAAGATGGTGTCGTACAGACGATTTCTAAAAATAATGCCGGTCACTGCATTGGGGACGGCGCTTTCTGTTGCGATAGTTGTGGCGATGGCCTCCTGAACAGAGGTGTATAACTCTGGGTCAGGGAATACCAGCATTTTTATGAATAGCGCAATGCTCGCTGCAATATAAATCCATTTCATAAGGATGCTTTGGTAGGGTTAGCGCTCAAATTTGACGGCTCGGGTTTGATGAGAGACAGATAAACGCTGCTAGGCAGCTGAGCGTGAAGAATGTTGTATAGCTGCTGGGTTCTGACTCGCAAGTAACCCGTGGCTTTGAGAGAACTAATGGCGCTTGTTGGTGCCTGTTGGTCTAACGCTGGGCGGGTGGCTGTATCGGTCTCGTAAGCGATGTGAATCTCTTTTTTTTGCAGTGCGCGTTCTAGCTCTGTGGGTTCTGTGTAGGAGAGTACCTCTACGCGCACATGGTGCTTGCTAAAGGCTTGCTCAATGGCTTGAAAGGTGTCTGTAGAGGGGGTGCAAACAACGGTGCTGGCCTGCTGAGATGTGAGCTCATCGATAGGATTACCGATAGGATCACCTGTTGGTTTGCTGCTGGCTAGTTTATTGGCCAGTTCATTGGCCAGTTCATCGGCTGATTCGTTAGCTGATTCGTTGGCGGGTTTACTGGCCAATTCATTGGCGGGTACGCAGGTTAGCCCGCCGGGCTGTTCTCCGGGCTGCTGGTCAAGCTGTTCTCTAAGCTGCTGATCAAGCTGCTGCTGAACAATGCCGATGCGTAAAGTCATGGATGAGCGAACGGCGATCGCATACAGCGTAATCGAGAGCATTGTGCCTACCAGGGCTTCGGTGAGGGCGACGTCAGCGGCACCTAGCATGGCATAAACCAGGGCTGCGATCGCACCTAAGATGCCTCGAATGACTAGCGCCTGATAGGGATTGGTCTGTAGCACCAGCAATATGGCGACTAGGGGAAATAATGATGCGATCGCAACCATATAGACATCGTTAGTCATAGCGTCCTCTCCCGCTAGCACAATACGCCAGCACATAGCCCAGCACCGTATTCCAAATCGTCAGCGAGATAAGCGCCAGCAGCAGCAGCGGCCACTCCTGAGGTTTTTGAAACAACAGCCCCAGCACGATCAACATTGACCCCAGCGTGTCAGACACCGACAGGCTATGCAGCTTAAACAGCACAGAGCGCTTGCCCAAAAGTGGCCAAGTCCCCCATAGCCAAAAGAAGACCCCAACGACAAAACAGATGTTGCTTAAGCTATCAATCATGTTTTTTCCTCCCCAGCTAAGCTCTCTTCCAATAAAGCCTTTTCCAATAAGTCTCCTACAATATCGGCCTCTGCCATCTCTCTCTCTGCCAGGCTCTCTTCTACAACGCTAGTGCGGCGCAAAACGTGAGCTAGCAGCATCAGCGACGCATTGCCCAAACTCAAAATCAGCACGCCAACCACCCCAATCATCCAGTCATCGCGTAGCACCGCAATCACCAAAACCATCAGCGACGTTTTCGTGGCGATGCTGGCAAATGCCAGCATCTTTTGCCAAATATTCTCATCTTTGCAGGCCTCATAAATTGGAATCAGCAGCACCAAAAACATGGCCATCAACAGTGCGTTCATCGTTTCCTCCGTTTCCTCCTGCGTCTGACCCAGTGAACCTCATGCCAACCCTCTTTGTGATGCTTGACCACGATGGACTTAGGGGTAAACGTAATCAAAAAAATGTCTAAAAATAGCAGCCCTGGCGTGCGTCTAGGCTTACTCGGTACTGGCGTAATCTCTTCGTCTTGGTGTGGCCGGAAGATCATCTCAAACGCCTCAAAGTAGGCCTTGGGAATGGCCACTAAAATCTCCCATAGGATCTGTAGCCAGTCTTTAATGATCGCAGGCGCGATGAAAGAGCGGGGGCCAAAGGTGGGCAGCAGTAGAGATATCATCCCGCCCAGAATAATGTTGGGCCAGGTCAAATCAGACGTGAGCAAAAACCAAACCGCAAGGCGCAATAACAGATCTCGATAGCCAATCATGTCACCACCATCCAAAAGAGAAACGTCAGCATCAAACTCATCGCACCAATCAGATGATCAAATTTCTCAGCGCCGCGCGGTAGCTTAATAGAAAGCCTTTGAAAAACAATGAGATAGGCCAGCCATCCGCATCCAATTGTCACAAGCGGCTTCACAATATTCTGGAAACTATACGCCTCATAGTAAAAGATATTCGACAGTACCAAACCACCCAACAACACAACCATCGCCAGCCAAAATCCAACGCTAGGCGAGGGCAGTGGATTTTTCTCGCTATCTGACTTATCTGCATAATGCCTGTGAGGTAGAAAGATAAATTTGGCAAAAGAGACAGCGGTGCCAAAGGCGGCAATGTTCATACCGATCACCTGCCAGGGCAACAGATTTTTGCTGGTGAGTACCTTGGCGCCAAACCCAGAGAGTAAGGGAAAGCCTGATATAGAGAAGCTGGCAATTGCCAACGTGACCCACAGTGACGTTGGGATAGGATTTTTTTTCAGGACTTTGAGATCTCGGCTAGGGAGCTTGCCCGCCGTCAAAAATAGTGCCGACTTGACTAGGCCGTGGGTGAGCGCATAAAACCCACCTACAGCGGGCGCAGCCAAGATAAAGCCGAGCTGAGAGACCGTATGAAACGCCAAAATTCGCTTTGTGTCTTTAGAAAACACCGCAAAACCAACGCCAAATAGGGCCGTCATCACGCCAAATAAGCGCACGAGCGGATCGATCTCAGGCAGCATAAGTGCAAACCTCACGAGCGGAAAAACGCCTGTTTTGACCACCGCGCCAGAGAGCAGCGCCGAGACGGGCGATTCTGATTCTCCGTGGGTCAGCGGTAGCCACAGGCCAGAGACAAAGATGCCCCCCTTGGTCAGTAGGCCCAAAAAAATGAGTGCGATCGCTTCTGTGGGCGCATTGCCCAGCGCCGTAAACGCAAAAGAGCGATTGGCCTGATATACCAGCGCCGCACCCAGTAAATAAAACAGCATGGCCGTATTACTCACAAACAGGTAGCGCAGCCCCACCCACACAGATCGATTGGTTCTGGGATATACAACCAGCAAAAATGCAGCAATGCCAATCACTTCGAGGGCGACATACACGCTGATGAGATCGGCGCAAACAAACACCGAGTTGACGCTACCGTGCAGAATAATCGCCTGCGTGTAGAAAAAAGATTCCTTATCAGACGACCAGCAATAGAGAATCACCGCTGCTGTCACAACCGCATTCGTCAAAATGAAAAAGCCACTGAGCTGATCGACCAGCAGACTCACGCCAAAGCTGTCGGTTAGCTCTAACGCCAGCGGCGCCGCGCCAAACACGTACCACAGGCCATAGGCCAGCGACACTAGCGACACCATTAGTGCCAGAATTCGAGACAGCTGCGGCAGTAGATAAATGCTAAACCCAATAAAGAGCGGCAGCGCTATCCAAGCAATGGTCAATATGGTCATTGCAGGCTATTCCTCTCAATCTCTCGGCAGTCGAGGGTGGGATTGTCTCGTGAGAGCTTCATCACCCCCACCAGCATGAGTGCCTGAATAGAAAACCCAATGACAATGGCCGTGAGAATCACCGCCTGCGGCACCGGATCGGCGTAGGCCGTATCCGCGTCATTGCTGACTGTCATAATGGGCGTAAAGAGGCCTGGGCTAGCTGCAACCAAGACGTAAAATCCAACGACGCCTGTGCTCATCACGTCCATGGCAAGGATTTTCATCATCAGATTTTTCTTGAGGATGATGCCTAGAAAGCCACAGAAGATGGTGACCAAAATAAAAGCTTCTAAAAACATAGATTAGTTAAAAGTCAAACCTGCGATCGCAGTCAATGCGCAAGGCCCAATTAAGGCAGGCCTTACTCACCGATTACTATCAGCCTACAGCAGCATCAAAAGTCTGAAAAATAGCGCCGAGCGCCTAGTCAGTTCACAACTCAGTCCACAGTTCAGCTCACAACTTAGTTCACAGCTCAGCTCAGTCACAACAGCTCAGTTCACCGTTGTAACCGAGTCGTAACCAAGGTTATGACTGAGCTGTAACCAAGCTATGACTAACCCATCGAAGGTGTGCTGTGACTAACCCATCGAAGGCGTGAGGCCGTAATCTATCGCGGCGGGCTCACTGACCTTGATGGCTGGAGACACCATACTTGCCGCATATTTCAAGGCATCCTCACGATTCTCAAACAGGTGATTTTGTGGCAGCAGCTTGAGGACACCTAAGTTATTGAGTCGTCTGAGCGTTTGTGCCCTTGCGCCTACCAAAAAGACATGACGACCTTTATCCAGCGCTTCTTTAATAGCGCTTTCAATAGTGAGAGAGGCCGTCACGCCTAGGTGAGGCACTTCCGCCAGGTCAAAGACCACCGCGTCGCAGTCTTTAATGGCATTGTGCTCGCGGGTGATGGCTTTGGCCACCCCAAAAATCATCGGTCCACCCAAGCGAAACAGTAAAATTCGGTCATTGGCTTCAGCCAGATAGCCTTTTTCAGTCGGGGTTAATAAAATGGCATCATCGGCATCACTAATTGTCTTGACCGCCTTGGCCTGTAACAGGCTCATGCGCTCAATCGTCAAAATATTCGCGATAAATACGCCAATACCCACCGCTACAATCAGATCCACCAGCACCGTGAGCAAAATCACGGCATACATAATCAACGCGCCCTTGACAGAGACCTTATGGGCTCGCTTTAGAAAATCCCAGTCGATGATGTCAATACCCACCTTGAGGGCGATGCCAGCAAGTACGGCCATCGGGATGCTGGCAGCCAGGTTTGCCGCGCCTAGGATCACAATTAGCAATACGCCCGCACGGGTCAGGCCCGATAGTGCGGAGCGACCGCCTGCCTGAATGTTGACAACGGTGCCCATGGTGGCACCCGCACCGGCAATGCCGCCAAATAGGCCAGAGACAATATTCCCCAGACCTTGACCAATCAGCTCTTTGTTTGAGTTGTGCTCTGTGCGCGTGAGGCTATCGGCCACCATTGACGTCAGCAGCGCATCAATACAGCCCAACATGCCAAGCACTGCCGCATCTACAAACATCAGCTGAAGCTGATCGCCAGAGAACGTCGGCATGACCAAAGCGGGAAATTCTCTAGGGATGACACCAATCGTGCGGATAGCAATCTCTGGAAACAAAACCGGAATCAGCACGAGAGAGAGAATCGTGCCAACAATTAGGGCGATCAGCTGAGGTGGAATGACCTTTTTGAACCGAGAGGGCATGAACCAAATAATGGCGACGGTTACCGCTGCCAGTAGCGTTTCGGCAGGCTGGGCGCTGGCCAACAGTTCAGGAATGCTCTGCAGTGTGCCGACGACACCACCCTTTGGACTGGCCTGCCCGAGGAAAGGCGCAATCTGCAAAATCACCAAAATAACGCCAATACCAGACATAAAGCCTGATATCACGGTGTAAGGCATCATCGTGACATATTTACCCAGTCGTAGAATGCCAAAGATGATTTGAAACACGCCTGCCAGCATGACGACAGTAAATGCCATGGCCAGGCCATTTTCGGGGTCGGCAGCTGTGAGGTTGGCAATGACAGCGGTCATGACAACGGTCATGGGGCCGGTGGGCTCCGAAATTAGAGTTGGCGTACCCCCAAAAAGCGCGGCAAAAAAGCCAACTAAAACCGCTCCCCATAGGCCCGCAACGGCACCTGCACCAGAGGCCACACCAAAGGCTAGCGCCATAGGCAACGCAATCACCGCAGCCGTGACGCCGCCGAAAATATCGCCTTGAACGTTCCGAAAATTGATTCTGTTAGTCAGTTGCATACTAAACCTCCTGATTGAGAGAGCTGCTAAAGGAAAGGGACGCAGTGGCCTCTACCTAATTGCATAGATTTCATTCTATGCAATGTCTTTTCTCATTGAGTAAAGTCTATCCTAAAAAGGGGACATATTTATTTTCGTTCTGTGTTTGGATCTTTAATGGGCGAAAAAAGGAGCGCTTATGGTGCGAGTTTGTATAGGTTAGTGCGAGTTTGTATAGTCAGTGCGAGTTTGTAGAAGTGGGGCGAGCAGGAAGACTCTCTACCGTGTAGCAAGGGAGTTTCAGGTCATAAGGAAGTCGAATGAGAAAGTTGCGTGAAGTCAAACAGCTTTGTCGCTTTTAGATCGCTAGGGACGTGCGCCTAAATAATGTACCGACGACTTTGGCTTGCTGAGCCCTCATCTCCAACCCTTTAAAGACACAATTTAGTGACACCTTGGTGGCATTAATGCGTTTTCCCGAGGGAGAAGGGAGCCAGATCTGAAGTCCCTCTTTCCACTCTGCGAGAAGAGCAAGCTCTACGGGAGAGGGATTTAGGGTGAGGGCAAAGCGGTAAGTTATTTATTTGCGGGTCTCCTACGTAAATATGCGTGAAATACAACAAAGTAATTGAATCTCAAATTCATACATACTTTAGAAACGTTTTATAGAACAATATTTTCTGTTGTTCCTTATGCGTTTCTTTTATCAAGGCTGATTGAACAAGTAGAGAGATTAATGCGTCTAGCTGCATCAATGCATTCTGTTGTTTTGATATTGTTCTGCGTGTATTCGGTTACGTGTATGCTGAGGCTCAACCGCCCTATGCCACTGCATTAACTGGTCAGTGGTAGTGCCTTAGACAAAAAAGGCAATCTGAATTCAGACACGAAAGAGATATCTCTTGTACTGAAATACAGTCGCGTTTTTTTAATTTAGTTGTTCTATCTGGAAACAGAAAATAGCCGTCTGTATCTCAACTCAGCTGCTAAAGAAATTAAAATCTTAAACAGCTAATTTGTCTCACTTTCTCATTGTTTTTTCCTTTGGTTTTTATTATGTCTTTCAATTCTAAGATTCGTCGCTTTTCTAGCACTGCTGCGCTCGCAGCGGTTGCCCTTGCTGGTGTTGTTGGCCCGGCGATCGCTCAAGATCGTACAGCGTGGTTGCAAACTGGCAGCACCACAAACATGGAGGGTTATTTCCTCGCAGGTGAAACCATCAGCGGTACCTGCGACTCAGACTGCTACGACATGGATCTTTACCTCTACGATAGCCGAGGCAACTTAGTTGACTCTGATACTCTCGTCGATAACTATCCTGTTGTTGTTGCTCCTTACGATGGCGACTTCACTGTGCACGTCACAATGCCTAACTGCTCTCACCCCAGCGGTTGCAGTGTCGAAGTTAGCTCTGAGTACGGCTTCTAAGAGGCGTTGTCGTAGCTTTCATGAGTTACAGCTTTCGTGAATTACAGCTGCTAGGTTAGCCATTGGCCTATGTCAGCACTCCAATAGATAGGTCCCGCGCTGAGCATTCTTGTTATACAGGAGAGTTCAGCGCTTTTTTTGGCGTAATGTGAAATCCTGGTCACCAGTCACAGGTACTTTTGGTTTTTCAACTACTTTTAACTTTAAACGTCCTCAACCCGTCACAGATAAGCCACCGACAACAACTGAGGGCGTATAGGTTGAGCCTGCCCAATCACTATCATTTCCCATGGCGATTAGTTCATTTAAGGCCGTGTAGGTATTGCCGGTCACCATGGCATCTTTGACTCGTCCCATAATCTCTCCTTTGCGGACGAGATATCCCAATTCCAAGTTGATGGCTAGGTCACCTGTGATATCTCCCCCTTCGCCCATCATCTGATCGACAACAATCGCTTCTGGCTGTTGTGAGATTAGCTCGTCCCAAGCTAAAGAACCCGGCGTTACGATTAAATTAATGAGGCCGGGGGTAGGATAGCTGCCCAGTCCAGGCCGAATGCCATTCCCGGTCGAACGGCGGTCAGCGGTATCCGTTGTTGAGCTGCCGCTGGCCAAATCGCTAAACCAGCTTTGTATGAGTCCATTTTTAATCAGTGTCAGTGGCTGAGTCAGCAGCCCTTCATCATCAAAGGGGCAGCTATAGGGGCCAATGGTTGGATCTTGTCTTAGCGTAATGAGCTCAGAAATGACGCTACTATCTGAAGACACAACCCCGTCACGCCATCTATCTGCCCAGGGTGAGGTGCCCTCTTTTACTCTTTTTGCGTTCAATGCTGCGCGCAGCGTGCTCCACAAAATGCCTGCCGCACCCGCCGTAAAAATAACGGGGACTTGGCCGCTTATAGGTTCTACGGTGTTATCGGCCCAGGTCAATCGCTGAATGATGCTCTCTACAGCCGTTGTCATAGTCAACCGGTCACGACTAACTGCGCCATCGCCCACGGACAAAAAGTCGTCTGGGCTGGTGAGTGCGGCGTCTATATAGCCGCTTAGCGTGGTGTCTTGGCTGCGGTAGTCTAGTCCGGTGGAGGTGATGAGGCGGACTTGTTCTACATCGCAGGAGAGACTGGCTTCGCAAATGGCTTCAGGAAAACGGTCGCGGATACGGGCGATCGCATCTCTTCCTTTCTCTACCAACACCTCCACCGGCATCGATTTGCCCACTGCCCCAAAGTCTCTCTGTCCACCGTCCGCCAATCTAGGCGTTTCTGGCTCATTCAAGTCACTAATCGCCAGCGCTTTTTCCACTAGAATCTGTGGCTCAATCGGCCCATAGCCCACCGCCAGCCCTGGCCTACCCTCTCTCCACAGCCGCAGCGCCACCCCTTCTGCCTGAGTAGTCTCAATCTGCTTCAGCCGATTGCCTTCAAAAATAACGGGATTTTCTAACGAGCTAGACTGGTACACCTCTGCGGCCTGTGCACCTGCTGCCAGCGCCTGCTCTAAAAGCTGCTCAGGCAAATCTGTCCTTTTTTCTATCGGCTGCATCCGCTCTTGCATAGTGTGTGGTCCTGTCTGCCCTATCCAGCTTATGACGCTTCTAACAAATCTAATAGCGCCAGTACGACACCATTCGTCCAGCCAAATCCAATTTCATTGCTGCTGTAGCCATATTGAATGCCTTCGGAGACCTCGCTAGAGCAAGCTTCCAAGTCGTACTTTTCAACCAGGCTTCCACAGCGCTCAAAATCTTCAACCACCATGGTGATAAATCGACATGCCAGCCTAGTTGCCTCTGCTTTGTAGCCATATCGCCATAGGCCCTCAACGGCAATCAACTGTAGTGGAGCCCAGCCAAAGGGGGCATCCCACTGATTCCCAGAGTTATAAGTACTCGTGCGTACCCCACCCGGAGCCTCAAATTTACTTAGATTCTCAACGATTGCCCGTGCCTGAGTTTCTGAGGCCGTGCCTGCCCAAAGCGGATAAAACGCAGTGGCAAATTCATAGTAGCGGCGAGACTCTGTGGTCAGGTGATAGTCCAAATACAAACCACTTTCTTCATCCCACAAATAGTTATTTATATTTTGTTGGCGAGCAGCGGCCCGTTTTTCCCAAAGGGTCCTCTCGTCAGGAGCGCTTTGTCCTGTTTTGTGGTTGATAGTGCTATGGATCTCGACCATGTCCTGCTCCATTTGATGCAGGAGAGAATTTAAGCAAACGGGCAAGTAGTGGATGATGTCTACGCTAAAGGGGCCAAAGCGATTCGTAGGGTCAAAGCCGGACTCTCGCATGGTGCGATCGCCCTTGTAAAATAAATCAGTCAGCTCATCTTTTTGTGCATCATAGTAAAGCGAGACATCATAGTCTGAGATTTCATTTTGTCGATAAAACGTCTTGATTCGATCGAAGTGCGTACGGCCCTGTTCATCTTGCTCTGAGCTAATAACTTCAGGTGCAGGCCCATCACCAAAGTCATAAAAGAGAGAGAGTTCGCTGCTCTCATGCATATGCTCTGGCTTGACCCAATAGCTGTAGTAGGTGTTGAGTATGGGTAGCGTTGCACTGAGCCAGTCAATATCTTGCGTATGCTCATATAGCTTGAGCACCATACGAGACAGAAGCGGGGGCTGCGAACGACTCAAAAAGTAGGTGCGGTTTGCATTTAGCACTGCGCCATAGTGCTCTACTTGATACAGCAGCTGCTCAGTCAAGCTTTTGGCCAGTGCAAGCTCCCCATCTTGCAACAGCCCTAGCAAAATGAAATAGCTATCCCAGCCATATACCTCATTAAACCGTCCGCCAGGGACGACGTAGTCACCAGGTAAATACAGCAGCCCGTGGGTTTTAATATCTTCAAAGTGCTCAGGCAATGGTTCGATAGATATTTTGTTGAAGTCATCTAATATGGCTTCATGCATAGCCTCATGCATGGCCTTGTGGAGCGTCTTTGATACCTGCTCTACATTCTCTTTTTTAGAAATATAAACAATCCAGGGTGCGCCGTGCGCATGGTCGACTTTAGGATCTTTAACAGCTTCTATTAGCTCGCTGTGGCCTCTTCGTAGCTTTTGCCAGGTTTGTTTTGTATATTTCCTTAGAGCTTCAATACGCTTTTTCTTAGGCAGCGATATCGTCATGGCAATAGTCCTTCTAGACATTCTTACTGGACAGCAGTGCAGCCGGCAAAACCCGACAAATATTGCCAATTAGCAGCTCTTCATTGTGTTCTACAGAGTCTCTCGTCAATGCGTTTGTCCAGTTTGCTCTATCAGCATTAGGCAAGTGAATGGCCGTATCGCCCCAAACAGATAAACCACAGGGAAGCTCGTCATCTTTCGTTAAATCGAATAAGAAACGAGGCGCTACTGTAATCACTGTTTGAGTGTCTAGGGTTCGCGCAAAGGCAATGACTCTGTTGGCATGAATCCCGGTCACTGCTAGAGGCACGTAATCACCATTCTTAAAGACTTCAGAAAACTCGCGCCTAGTTGCCAGCCCTTGCATCGTAAAGAACAGTTTGAGCTGGCCATCATCCCAATTTTCTAACAAGCGGTTAATGGCTGATGTCGGATCTTGCTGCCACTGTTCTTGGATACTGCTTAAGGCATTAGCGCGTCTAATATAGTCCACCGGACGGCGATTGTCTGGATCGACTAGGCTCAAGTCCCACAGTTCAGAGCCCTGATAAAAGTCGGGAACCCCGGGTGCGGTGAGCTTGATTAATAGCTGTGAGAGCGCGTTGTAAACACCGCACTTGCGAATGCGATTTTGAAAGGTGCGCAGGCTAGCTAAAAAGGAGTTGTCGTGGCCTGGTGCGAGCAGGGTGTCTATAAAGTCGATGTAGCCTTGTTCGTAGGCTTCGTTGCTGGCTGTCCAGCTGGTGTTGACCTTGGCTTCTCGGGCTGCCTTGATAACGTAGGCTTTTATGCGATCGCAAAACTCCGCCATCTCCTGCTCATCAAAGGGATAGGCCCCCACCAACGTCTGATACAGAAAGTACTCATCATTGCGATCAGGAATGCTCTGTTTGTCAGAGGCTTTTTTCTTATCGGCGTTCATACCGCGCCAGGTAGTGACCTGCTGTGTCCAAATTTCAGGGATTTCAGAGAGGACGCCTAGGCGCGATCGCACATCTTCACTACGCTTAGTATCGTGGGTAGAGCTCGCATTCAAATTATGGGGCCAGTGGGCCTGCTGATACTGGTTATAAGCATGAAACGCTTCTAGCGACAGCGCAAATTCACCCGGCACCCCACCCACTTCATTGAGCCCGGAAAATCTGTTGTACACATAAAACAGGGTGTCTTCAATGCCCTTTGCCGTCAGCGGGCCAGTAAACTGCTGAAAGCGCAGGATGAACTGTAGTCTTAACGCCTGCACCTCAGGCGACAGGATAGCCTCGTCTAGCAGCAACACCTTTTCAATGAATGCCAATGCCGCTAAAAAGTTAGAAGATTGAGCCGTCTGTTCATCTAGACTTTCTTTAACCTGCTTAACTGCTTCTTGAATGTAATGTACATCTGCTTCGCTGCGACCTTGCTCACTGATGTAGCTACGATAGACCGGAAAGGCAATCATTGTTTCTTTCAAAGCATCTCGCAGACTATCTTGTACCAGCGACTGTTCTCCCATGGCCTCGACTGCAGGTATTAGCCGTTGCACCAAGTTATCAATATCACCGACCAGCTCTGTCTCTGCCAGCAGTCTTTTTTTCTCAAAAAACAATCGCTCATAGCGACTTTCAATGCCGGTAAACTGGCGATAAAACTTATCTAAAACGGGCTCGCTTTCACCCTGACAAAAGACCCGATTCACGCAGGTCAAAAACTCATAGCCCGAGGTTCCTTGAATTGGCCAATTATCTGGCATTGAAAGTCGCTATGAGCGATTGTTTTTTGAGAAAAAAAGACTGCTGGCAGAGACAGAGCTGGTCGGTGATATTGATAACTTGGTGCAACGGCTAATACCTG
>JBCBKQ010000045.1:0-27545 GCA_038521595.1 Cyanobacteria bacterium J06627_28
CGGCGACCGATTTAAGGCCAATCGATTCAAGATATTACAGAGCATGAGGTTTGAATGCAATCCATCATGCCCACATATCAAGATTTGTTATCCCATTAGTTAACGCATTTGGGCGCATTAGGCAAATAACGTTCGTGGGAGATGTCACAAGCGACCTATTTTCGCCGTTTTTCTATCGGTTACGCTCTATCAGTTACCCATAGATGTGCACCTAGATGGTTAAGCGCAGATGATTAAACGCAGATGATTAAACGCAGATGGTTACTTGTAAATGGTTACGTGTAGAGCGAGTCAATTGCCTCACGATATTTATCGCTGACTTTTGGCCGCTTTACCTTCATGGTTTGAGTGAGTAGTCCGTTTTCGATGGTAAAGGGCTCGTCGAGTAAGACAAAGTTGCCGACGCGCTCGTCAGGGCGATAGCCGGGGCGGTTGGAGATTTCGCGCTTCAGTTCTTTTTTGAACAGGTCTTGAACGGGTTTGGCGTTGAGATTGTCGAGCGTGAGCCCTTTCCCGGTCGCCCATTTTTCAAGCACTTCTCTATTGGGCACGATGAGCGCGCCAACGCTCTTTTGGTCTTGGCCGACGAGCATAATCTGATCGACGTAGGGGCTGCGCAGGCAGGCATTTTCGACAGGTGTCGGCTCAATGTTTTCACCGTTGGTCAGCACGATGGTGTCTTTTGCACGGCCAGTAATGATGAGATCGCCCCAGTCTGTCAACTGACCCAAATCGCCTGTGTCAAACCAGCCGTCTGCGTCAATTGCTTTGGCCGTAGCGGCTTCGTTTTTGTAGTAGCCCTGCATAATTTGGGGGCCACGGACGAGGACGAGTCCGGGGGTGCCGTTAGGGACAGGCTGGCGAGTTTCTAGATTGACAATCAGGGTTTCGGTGCCAGGCACGGCCTGACCATCTGCGCCGCGTAGGTTGCGCCAGGGACGACGAACGTGGGTAATCGGTGAGGTCTCAGTAAGGCCGTAGCCGCCGAGAATGGGAATGCCGACGACTTCGTAAAAGTCTTCTAGATAGTCAGCGATGGAGCCGCCGCCACTAACGAGATAGTCTACTTTGCCACCCATGGCGTCGCGGATTTTGGAGAAGACGATGCGATCGCCCAGAGCATTAATCGGCGTCAGATAAATCAGCTTGAGCGTGGCGGCCAGCTTTTGCCCTGTAGAGCTGGTCAAGCGGTCTATGTTCAATCCACTCAGCGTACGCTTGGCCGCAACATACTCGTGCCCTTTATCTAAAAAGAACTTAATCAGCTTTTGCTTGCCTTCGGGCTGACTTTGGAACTGCTTTTGGACGCCCTCGTAAATGGACTCCCATAGGCGCGGAACGGCGACCATGTACTGCGGACTGTGATCTTTGAAGTCTTTTTTGACGGAGCGGATATTGGTATATATTTGCGTGCAGCCCTGGGAGAGGGTGAAGTACTCAAAGGAGCGCTCGTAGCAGTGCCAGATGGGCAAAATGCTGAGTACTTTTTGCTCAGGGCCGACGTTAACGACGCTGCTGGCTCCGGCGATTTGTGAAAGTAGGTTGCTTTGGCTGAGCATGACGCCCTTTGGCATCCCAGAGGTGCCGGAGGTGTACATCAGCGTTGCCATGCGATCGCGCTCATAGTCCACAGGCGTCGGCGCACCTTTCTCAGCGCCTAGGGCCATCACTTCAGAAAAGTTCATTAGCTTTGCGCCACCGAGATCCGCATCAATCTCAGCGGCCTCATCGGTGAGCAAAATAATGAAGCGGAGCCCCTGCAGCTTTCCGGCCAGTTTACTGAGCACCGTCAAGTCTTGCACCACGAGGCCGATGCTGTCGCTATTGTCCAAAATAAATAGCAGCTCAGCCTGGTCAGAGTTAGCGCCACGCACCGCATCCACAGCGCCAGCGGTCATAATGCCCTGATCGGCCACCATCCAGCGCGGTCGATTTTCACTAAAGAGGGCGATTTTCTCGCCGGGCTGTACGCCGAGGGTTTGCAAACCAGCGGCAAATTGCTGAATGTCGGCGGCCAGTTCGCTGTAGGTGTATTTAGTTTCTGGGTGGGTATGGGGATCGTACAGGGCAAGGTGGCTGCCGTACTTTTCGGCGACGATGGGCCACACCTGAGGAATGGCCGATACCTCGTTGTAATTAATCGCCTTGGCGCGATTGATTTTTTCTTGTTCGTGCAGCGCCGCTGTCATGGTTTGCCGTGCCTCTGAGGATTCTTAAGGGGTGAATGCATTTTGGGAATGAATGGGAATGAAATTTATGAGCAATTTTACTTGATATAGCAGAATACCCATGTTTCGTTTTTTATTGGTGAGCTCAATATCAATGACCTGACTCAATAGAAAACGAGGGCAGTAAGAGAACGAGGGCAGCAGCTTTTGATGACGTTGACTCACCATGTCGGTTTACTATGAAACCTTAAGGAACGTTAAGTAATAGGCTTTCGGGTAGCTTTTATGTTGGTTAGTGCGCTCGGTGTTCGTTTGCTTGGTATGAATGAGGTGCTCTTAGGTGCGGTGCCTCTCGTCAACTTTGTGGGGCAGCATTTTGATCAAATCCTGTGGGCGATCGCCTCTATTTTCTTAGTAGAAATGGTGCGCGATTTTTACCATTTTCTCAGCCATCAGTGGGCACCTCTGCAAAAGCTCCACAACTGGCACCATCGCGCCTACAAGAAAGATTTCTCGCCGATTAGTACAGAGGTTTACCGTCAGGCTCAGCTCTATAACGATGCGCCTGAGGCCGTCTTTATGATGGGTGTGATGGCGGTGGCTGCTCTGGCCACCCATACGCTCGGACTATGGATGGGCGTGCTGTATGCAGCTGGTTTTTTGGGGGCTGCTGTGATGCGATCGCGCGGCTTACTCTCCGGCACAGATCTCACCCACGAACCCGGCATTCCCCTCTCTGGCATTCCGGGTCGCTGGCTGGTTAACCGTACCTACCACTGGCGACACCACTTTGACGATACCAACGCCTACTATGCAGGCCTATTTCCTATGAGCGATCAGCTACTGGGCACGGCCCTCTCTCTCAAAGGGAAAACCGTCGCCGTCACAGGGGCCTCTGGCACCCTAGGCCGCGCTCTGATAAAAGAGCTAGCAAAGCAGGGCGCAAAGCCGATTGCTTTGACAACTTCCGGCAAAGGAGACATTCTGGGCGCAGTCAAAGTCATTGGCTGGCAGGCGGGCGAAGAAGCTGCCCTAAAAGAGACTTTTCAGAAGATTGATATTTTACTGATAAACCATGGCGTAAACGTGATGGGTGAAAAATCTCCTCAGGCCATCGGCAAGTCCTTAGATGTCAATGCACTCTCCGCCTGGCGACTGATGGAGACGTTTTTAGAAACGGTAAACAATCGCACCGGAAGAGCTACAAAAGAGGTCTGGGTAAACACCTCCGAAGCAGAAGTCAATCCTGCCTTTAGTCCGCTGTATGAAATCTCCAAACGGCTAATGGGAGATCTTATAAACCTTCGTCGAACTGATGCGCCCTGTGTCATTCGTAAGCTAGTATTGGGCCCTTTTAAGAGTAATTTGAATCCCTATGGCGTGATGAGTGCAAGTGCGATCGCGCGGGCCATTCTCTTTCTTGCCAAGCGTGACATCCGCAATATTATCGTCACCATCAATCCACTCACATACCTGCTCTTCCCCATCAAAGAGCTATTCCAATCGCTTTATTTCAGACTCTTTCTCACCCACAAAAAAACTGCTAAATTAGCCACGCCACCCATCGAAAAATCAGGTGCTTCGCAGTGACGTTTCTCGGCTTTCTCTACTTGTTTCTCGACTTGTCATAACTGCTTCGATCCAGTCTATTTGAAATGAAACACGGGTGTAATATTCCCACACCCCATAACGACCTTCTCCTAGAGTTTGTCCGTGGTCGTTTTGGCCAGAGCTGATACCTGCGATCGCCCATCCTTCATCTGTTGTTATCAGCGCTGGTCCGCCACTATCTCCCGGTCCCGAAATACCTTCTAACTCTGTACAGTCTGGTGGCGTGTCAAACTTAAATATCAGCCATTGGTCATCTGTTTCCTCAATGCGATTTGTCGCTATTCTCAGCTTTCCATCTACACTGTTTGGCCCAACAAGTCCATTGCCAAAGTCTCCCCTACCAACAAAGGTGACTGTTTTCCCCAGCTCATCTTTCTGGGCATAAAGCGGCAACGGCTCGACCTTTTCAACTGGCTGCTTTAGCTGGATAAGCGCGATATCATTTTCTGCCATCTCTCGATTTTCACCATAGTTGCGAAACTGAGGATGTAGAAAGATCGCCTCAACTGCGTGAGCGTTTCCAGCAACTTCAATATCGTTCTCTAATGACAGCTCCGTTGCGACATGCGCCGCACTCAAAATCCACCTAGGCGCAATTAACATACCCATGCCATCGTAGCGAGTGCGAAACTCAGGCTCCGGCTGAATCGCTGGTAATAAGCTAGGGTTAAGCAACTCATCGATTTCGTCATATGCGATTTGAATTTCTTCTTGAAAGCTATCGACCGCCAAGACCGCTGGAAAATTACTCGGGTCAACTAAGTAAAGAGAAGGTGCGATGTCATGACGGATAATCATAGGCCGAGCAGCGCAGGAATGATAGCTTTAGAATGCTCCACAAGGCTATTTACAGCCATCTGGAACCTCTAAAGTATAGAATGGCTCGTGTTTAAGCAAATGTGCAAATCTTCTGACCACAGCTTTCCGCGCTTTGCTGTACAAAAGAAAATCTGCCCCATTAAAAATTAGCAGGGCAGCCTCTAAATTGTTGTTCCTGGTTTTTTGTTTTCAGTCAGCAGTCCAATAGACTAGACTACTGACTAATTGAGTGTGTTGTTTCTCTAATTCAGAGGGCAGCTTCAGAGCGTATCTGTTTAGAAAGCATCTGTTTAGAAAGCATCTGAGTTAGAGCACAACAAGTTTCTCTCTGCCTTTGTGACGTTCAGGCCACTGTGACGTTTAACTGTGACGTTTAGCTGTGACGTTGTTGTGACTTGCGCTTGACAGAGACTGCACCTGCGGCTGCCAAGACCCCTAGTCCGATTACAGACGCGGGTTCAGGAACGCTTGTTCCATCGCCAGGATCAGTAATAATCTCTTGTACTTTAATGTCAACGAATGCCTTTGTAAACGATTCAGCAACTAAACCGCCCTGTCGTAGCTGATTGAGATCCCAAGAGGCAGCTCTTGTTTGCAGAGACAGCGGTACATAGTCAGTTTCTGTACTACCAAAACCGTTACCGACTATTCCTCCAGGCGTAGACGTTACACCGCCTGCACCATCGGCGTAGTAAGCCTTGTTCTCAAAATCAACGCCCAGTGCACCAGCGCCGCCTGTGCCAGAAAATGGATTATTTAGGACAGAGTTGAATAGAAAGCCTCCGGACTGGAGAGAGCTCAGTGTGCTGGCAAAGTTCAAGCCCGAGTTTCCATTGTCTCTATCTTCGTCTGTGACAAAAATGATGTTCTTTGCTGCGCCACCACGGAATGTGTAGTTGTTTAATGCAAAGTCAATGCCTGAGTAACCATCTTCAAAGCTACCACTAGTGACGAGATCGTTTGCAGCTGCGCTAGCAAAATCAGCTGCATTACCAAAGAGGCCGCTTCCGACATTAATAGATCGACCTAGCCGTCCACTGCCACCTTTGCCGAAACCCACAAGCCCGTAGCGGTTGTTTGTAACACCAGCGGCCTGTAGATCAACATCTAATGCTTGAATCATATTCTGAATCCAAGCTTGCTCTCCACCCATAGAGCCTGATTCATCAATGATGACCAGTGTGTCAGAGGTGCTAGCTGCTCTTGCAGCGGATGACAAACCTAGTGTTGCTGCCAGTACAACACCTGCGATGAGCTTAGAGAAAAAGTTGTTTTTCATGGAATTTCTTGCGAGAATTACTTTTGCAGAAACGAGACTGTTATGGGTAGGGCACCTAATGTTTGCCTTGTGCGCTTTTACTACTTCTTATGCGGGCATTGGGAAAGCATGAGAAAAGCGAGAACACAGTTTTCAAGGATTGAAATAACGTCTTGAGAGCTTATCCGTAGTATCACCAGCTTGGGGATTAACTGTATGTATCTATACGTTTTGCCCTCAGTGCTACTATCTGTTTTTTTGCCCTCAATAGCCTAGTAGATACTCTGATTCTTTACCGCAGATTTAAGATAAGTCACTCTTAATATCCGTAAAACAACTGAGTTGTTGTGAGGAAAACCCGACAAATGTGAGTGTATGTAGTGCTTTGCGAGGGTTTTCTCTCTTTAAACAACAAAAGATGCTGCTTCAAATAGTTAAGACAAGCAAAGAAGTCGTCTATGTCCAGTGCGCCCGAGTCTCGATTAGGCCGCAAGTAGGCCTATTGAGAAGAGTTGATTTCAAGACTCACTATTATAGTGAAATAATTGTCTGTGTAAGCACATGAACAATAAAGAAGAGTTTTAATATTCTCCTTTTATAAGGAGCTATTCATGAGGCGCTATCGTTATCTTTTATGACGCTCGAAGCATCGCTCAAGACACTTGTTGCTCAAGAGATTTACGAGATATGGCCCACATTGAAGAATCAATACTTCTAATTGTGGTATCTTCCTTTATGAGGACACCTGCTATAAATGACGAGAGACCATTGCAATTAACGTGTCTGTCTGTGGCGGCTTTGTCAAAAATTCGGTAGCGCCGACCAGTCTGGCCCGCATTCTGTCTAGGTTGCTGTCTTGCCCAGTGAGAATGATAATGGGCGTGTTTTCAAAGATGGGCGTCTCACGTAAAAACTTACAGATGCTGTAGCCGTCTGCATTGGGCAGCATGAGATCTAGCAAGATGAGATCGGGGCGGTGCTCAATGAGCTTAGAAAATCCGCGCATAGGCTCTGGAATGCTGAGCGTACGATAGCCTGCGGAGGTAAGCATTTTTTTGAGCGACAGCGTGAGTACCGGGCTGTCATCAATGCAGGCAATGAGCGGGGCGTTGTTGGCTGTGGCTACTTTTGCAGCTGGCGTGACAGATTTCGCTGTCTTATTTGTGAATCCTGTGTCAGTGGTGGCCCCTATCGTAGCTGTTGTAACGGGCGCTTTTTGTGGTGTTGACTGCGTCTGTGGTGTTGACTGCGTTTGTGGTGCGAACTGTGCTTGATTTGTTGTGCTTTCTGTTGAAAATAGCTGTGGGCTGTGTTGTGCGGCTACGGGGAGTTTAATGTCGGGTATGGTTTGAAATTTGATGGCACCTTTTTCCACCAGTGGCTGCAGTAGCTGGGTGAGTCCATTGAGCGAGTGAGCCTGGGTGACTAAGATATCCCAGAGATCGTGGTTTCCCTTTAGGTATCGGTCGGCTATGGGTCTGGGGTGAGTGCTCTGGGGGCTATTTTGCTGAGTGTTTTGGGTGGGTAGGTAGTACTCCGTCATGAGAGGAGCGTCACTGAGGCGAATATAGCCCAAGCTGCTAGCTTTCCAGGTGCTGACCAGCCGCTGGGCTTTTTCTAAAATGCGCTGCACTTCTGAGCGAGAGAGGGCGGCGGCCCGGTAGTCTGAGGAAACTTCCAGATGGTAAGGATTCCATTCACTCTGCGCATTGCCATCGTACAGCAGCTCAAATAGACATTCTTCGAGCACCATCCGCAAGATGAGTTTGGCCTGGATGGGGCTAAGACTATTTTGTGCAATGCCCTTGGCAGGGGCTGCCATCGCCTGCTCAATCAGCGGAATTTCCCAGGGGCGTCCATCCGTGATCCACGCTGAGTTGACTGTCCACTGCCAGCGGGGGCGGTGACAGTGAGCTGCACGGGTAAAGCGTCTGGCAGCCAATGTTTTGCCAGAGGCATATAGTAGCTGGCCATCTAGCATATAGAACTGCCAAACCCCAGAAGCACTCGTGAGCTGGAGCTCTCCATCGTTTAGCTGCCCCAGCTTATCTAACAGTGTGTTGAGCTCTTCCATTGAGATAAGTGCCTGAGATAAGTGCCGCAAGACGACGAATGGGGCTGTTTGAGTTTTGACAACGTAGATTAGTCCTTAGTATAAATACTATTGAGTAATGTATTAATTTGGGTTAAACATTGCCGTAATTTCACGTAATCTTGGTTTTTCTCTGCGACTTATCAAGTTGCGGGTAGTAATGGCCAAAATGATTGCGCCACTGTTTTCTTTGTTCTTAGTATCAGAAGCGATAGGACGTAATCTCTGTTTCCCTCTGCTAGGTTTGCTGTGGTCTCGCCTAGCGCTGTTTTCGTCTATCAGTTTTTGTATCTAGTCTTCGTATCTAGTCTTTGTATCTACCTGTTAGTTCCTGCATTCCTTGTTATTAAAGGCTTTTAAGTCAATGGCTTTTGGAGCGGCCTGTTTAGAATCAGCTCCCTGAAGAAAAAGACGTCATAAAAAAATAAAGATGCAAACAGGTCTGCTCAAGGCGCATGTGCATCACTGCTGCTGATCGCAATAATTTTGCTCGCAATGCTTTAGGGCCTCTTGCCCACCTTTCTTTTTTCTCTTAATCCCTTGTCGTATTAGGCCGTTTGCTATGACCATGAGCCTCTTCGGAAAATCTCCGAACTTTAAGATCCAAAGACAGCTGTTACTGCTGCTGTTCTTATGTACGTTGCTACCAGTTGTGATCGTAGGGCTATACGGCGTAACGACTTTTTCAAGGGTGACTTCTCGGGCGCTGCTGGATGATTTTGAAGAAGAAGCGGTGTCCCAATCAGGCGTGATTGAAACCTTTTTTGACAATGTCAAGGTAGATGCTAAGGCGTTGGCAAATTCTTATTTGATGCAGGGCTTCTTAGCGGCAGGCGTCAGCGGCAACGTCGATGGCTTGAGCGCCGATGATTGGAAGCGACAGCTGACGGGTGAATTTTTTGTCTTGCTAGATGCGCATTCTGAATATCATGCGCTCTCTTATGTAGATGAAACGGGGCAAGAGGTTCTTAGGGTTCTTCGGGAAGATGAGGACTCTCCCGTGACGGTGGTTTCGCAGCCTCTGCTGGTAGATATCAGAGAGAGCCGCGAGGCGTCCTTTATTGAGGGTGTTCTACAGCTAGCGCCAGGACAGGTATACGTTTCTAAGGCGCTGGAGATCCATGAAGGGGAAGTCTTTGATCCGGATGAGGCGTTTACTCACTATGCGACCCCTGTCTTTGATGGTGCAGGCCAGCGGCGCGGTGCGGTCATTGTCGATATTCCGGCCGAAGAGTTTGAAGAGCTGGCCGAAGCATTTGAAGAGGCGGAAGTGGACGATGGCACTGAGGAAGTGCACTTTTTATTAGATGCGCGAGGGGCCTATCTGCAAGTGCCTGAAGAAGAGGGCGAAGAAGAAGAAGCCGCCGAGAGAGAAGACGCGGAAGCAGGTGAAACAGCCGGAAATGACGCGGACGAAGCAGACGAAGGTGAGGCCGTTGCAGAGGAGGTCTCTGAGTCAGAGATAGAAGTTGGCACGCTGGCGAGCGAAACGTATCCGGAAGCGGTCATCGCCGAAATTTTAGCGGGTGAGCAGGGGGTTGTCTCTTCAGGGTCTGACTTGATTGCCTATGCCAAGATTGACCCCAACCCCGACCAGTCGGACGAACACTTTTATGTTGTGGAGTCTCTGCCCAGAAAGAGTGTTTATGGCTCGGTTCAAGATTTTCGAAATGTGGCGATGATGGTTGCGCTGATCTCCTTAGCGATTACCATTCCGCTGGGTATTGCTCGTGGTCGTCAGCTTATTAGTATGCTAGAGCGCCTGATTAGCGGTATTTCTAGCTCTAGTCAACAAATTTTCTCGACGGTGTCTGAGCAGGAGCGGATTGCCAGTCAGCAGGCGGCTTCGGTGAGCGAGACGAGTACGACGATGGAAGAGCTAGAGGCGTCTTCTCGGCAGTCGGCAGAGCAGGCCATGGCTGCGGTGAGCGCGGCAAAAACAGCGCTCGACCGGGCTGAGATAGGGACGCAAACGGTAGATGAGTCGCTCTCTGGGATGTATGTACTGGAGCAAAAAGTGGATGCGATCGCACAGCAAATCGTCAACCTCAGTGGCCAGGCAGATGAAATTGGTAACATCTCACAGCTGGTTAGCGACTTTGCCAGCCAAACCAATATGCTGGCGCTGAACTCTTCGGTAGAGGCCGTCAGAGCCGGTGAACATGGTCGGGGCTTTGCGGTGGTTGCCAACGAAATTCGCAAGCTCTCTGATCAAAGTCAGCAGTCGGCAGACCGCATTAATAACCTGGTGGCCGAGATCCAAAAGCTGATTAATAAAACGGTGATGGTGACCGAAGAGGGGACTAAAACGGCCAAAGCAGGCGTGAAGCTAGCCAAGCTGACCGAAGTTGCCTTTGATGATATTAGGCAGAGCATTGACGCGGTAGTGCTCAACAATCAACAGGTGTCGCTGACGCAAAAGCAGCAGGTGGATGCCATCCGCCAAGTGGTGACTGCGATGGAGACGATTGACCGTAGCTCTAAGGAGTCGGCAACAGGGCTGACGCAAACACGCACAGGTACGGCGCAGCTAAACGAAACCGCACAGTCTTTACGCGAGCTAATGTAGGTCTTAAGGCCGGTGAATGACCATGATGATTGAAGATGAAGAGCTTCGTAGTCTGTATCAAACGACCTGTAGCGGGCGGCTGTGGGTTTTAGAATCTGGCCTGTTGGAATGGGAGGGTCACTTTGAGAAGGGTCATGCCAATGATGAGCTGTTAGAGACGCTGCGCCGTGAGGCCCATAGCTTGAAGGGTGACTCACGAGTCATGGGGCTAGAAGAGGTCGCGACCCTGTCTCATCAGGTGGAGCGTGCGGTAAAGGCGCTGCAGCAGCGGTCTATTGACTGGAGCCCGTCGCTGTCAGATGCGGCGGGGCAAGCGCTGACGGTGATTGCACAGCTGGTGCAGTCGGCAACAACGGGGCCAACTGTTGAGGTGGACGCGCAGGCGGTGAGCCATCAGCTGGAGCTGGCGTTGAGCGAGGTCTCAAGTGCGATGCCAGGCACGGTTTCAAGCATGATGGATTCGAGTAACTCTGGCGGTGAAGCTAAAGCCGCCAGTACTTTGTTTCCCGCTAGTGCTGAGCCCTCTGCGCCGGTTGTTTCCAATCTTTCTGTTTTCGGGTCTGTTGCTGAGTCTGTTGTTGAGGCCTCTGCAGAGAGTAGAGCCGGACTGGCTTCGTTGTCTGCCAGCTTCATCGAAGATGTGGACCTGCGCGCGCTTTATCGGTCAACGAGTGAGCGGCGACTGCAAAAAATTTCAGCGGCTTTGGGCCAGCTGTTGGCACTGACTTCTACAGACCAGTCAGCTCAGCGAAAAACGGCCCTAACGGCTTTTCGCTACGAGGCGCAAGGGCTCAGAGGCGATTCTTTGGAAGTAGGACAGGGTGCGATCGCAGCTATTACCCGTCAGTTTGAAGCAATTGCCAACCGCTTGATGTCTCAGTCAATTGAGCTAACGCCAGCTTTAGAAGGACTGCTGTCTCAAGGGCTACAACAGATAGAACAGCTGGTCTATCAGGCGGTGACAGCTTCCGCTGAGGCGCTTCCTTCTGCGTCCGTGACTCAGCTACTCGATGCGCTTGCCATCGAACAAAGTGTTAAACAAAGTGTTAGCCAAAGTCAGGCCTCTTTTTCAGGGAGTGCTCAGTCATTGGATGCCTTGGGCGTAGAAGGGCTATCAAATCGTGATATCAACGCGGCAACTTTGCCACCATTTGCCGCTGAGCAGATTGAAGATGAAGAGCTGCGCGATATTTATAAGCGCACAACAGAAGGACGCCTGCAGGCATTGGAGATGGCTTTGCTGGCCCTAGAGCATGGCCCAGCGGATCACGAGGCAATGACCACTGCAGTTCGTGAGGCCCATAGTCTGAAGGGCGACGCCCAGTCTATGCAAATAGAGGCGATTGAGTTGCTGGCCCAAGTGTTGGAGATTGTGCTGAAGCGGCTGAAGCGGCAAGAGATTTTGCTAACGCCTGAGCTGAGCTACGGCTTCCGGGAAAATTTGGTGGCCACGGGTGCTCTGGTGCAAACGGTGACGACAGGTGCTGCCCATAGTGTGCCTGTGGTGCATCTGACGCAGACCCTGCTAGAGCTGGCCGAACAAGCGACCATCCCGGATGATGAGCCATCTGTTCAGTTCGACGAGGCTGGGCTAGAAGATCAGCAGGATGCTGCGCGAGTAGATGCTGTGACCGCTGGTGAGCTGGATGAAGTGAGTGCTGAAACGGTTTCTGAGTCTGAGCCTGTGCCTGTCAGCGCTATCGAAGACGATGAGCTCAGAGAAGTTTATCGAGTGGTGAGCAGTGAGCGAGTGCAGCGATTGGAGCTGGGCTTGGCCACGCTAGAAAAATCCGAGCAGGCTGAGGATGCTCGGCAGGCTACGCTGACTGAGCTGTTGCGAGAGGCCCATAGTCTCAAGGGAGATGCCCGCAGCGTTGGTTTAGATGAGGTTGAACAGCTGGCCCATGCCATTGAAGATGTGTTTATTGGACTGCAGCGGCAGGCGATCGCACTGAGCCCTGAGATGGGCGATGGATTGTACCGTGGGTTGGATGCGATCGCCCACCTCGTCGAAGCTGCCGTCACAGGCATTGCCAACGAATCTGTCGAGCCCGAGTCTCTGTTGCAGGCACTGCAAGCTTTGTTGCCAGCGGCCAACCCTCTGGCTAGCCCTCTGGCCGACCCTTTGGCCGACCCTTTGGCTAGCTCCCCAGCTCAGGCAGAAGAGAATGCCCTCCCCGAGCTATCGGCTACGCTGTCGGCTGAGTCCTTTACGCCCGCCCTGGCAGACACGCTGCCGCCGATTGATGCGCAGTCGGTGATTCTGGCAGATGGAACGCCACTAGCGACAAAAGAGTCTTCTGGTCTGTCTTCTGGCCTAGAGACTTCTGGCCTAGGGACTTCTGGCCTAGAGACGATTCGTGTTCAAGCTCGCGACCTAGATGCCCTTGCCGCCCAGTCTGAGCAGCTCACCCTCACGCGCATTCAAACCGCGCAAACGGCTGCTCGCATGACGGCGTTAATTGGCCTGTGGGAAAAATTCCGCACCCACAACAAACTCAATCAGCCCGCTCAAAGTGGTGAGCTAAATCCCTTTGAAAATCAGCTAGATGCCGCTATTAACAAGCTGCGATTGGCCACCCAAGAAAACAGCTTCAGGCTCGATCTAATTTCCCAGGACATGGGTCAGCGCGTACAAAATTTGCGACTGCTGCCAGTGGACAACATTCTTCGTGGATTTCCGAGGATGGTGCGCGACTTGGCTCGTCAACAGTCTAAGTCTGTTGAGCTGGTTGTAGAAGGCGGCGAAACCACTGCCGACAAGCGAATTTTAGAAGATATCCAAGATTCGCTAATGCATCTGGTTCGCAATGCTATAGATCATGGCATCGAAACGGTAGAAGCGCGTGAGGCCGCCGGTAAGCCCGCAACCGCGCAGCTTCGTATCCGTAGCTATCAGAGCCCGAACAGCATTGTTATTGAAGTGAGCGACGATGGCAAAGGTCTGGATTTAGACCAAATTAAACAAACGGCAGTTCGTCGCAAGCTCTACAGTTCTGACGATCTCGATGGTTTTTCGCCTGGTCAGCTGCAAGATCTTGTCTTTGTGCCAGGGTTCTCGACCCGTAGCTTCACCACAGAAATCTCAGGGCGCGGGGTCGGATTAGATATTGTTCGCAGTCAGATTGAGCGACTAAAGGGCAATGTACAGATTGAGTCCGAGCCTGGTAAGGGCTGTTTGTTTCGACTGCAAATTCGAACTCAGCTGGCGACGGCCAACGTGGTGTTTGTCAATGTTCGCGGGGTGATTCACGGCATTCCGATTGAATTTTTACAGACGACGATGCGCGTTTCTCAGTCAGATATTGTCAATGTGGACGGTCTTGATAGTATTGCTTGGCGCGATCGCACCGTACCCGTGCGAGATCTCTTTGATGTTCTAGAGCTTGCTAACTCTCCGGCCTACCGCCCTCCTGTTAATCCTGAGCCAGCGCGGCAGCGAGCCTGTTTGTTATTGCGAGTGGGCGATGAGCTAGGCGCTTTTTTAGTAGATCGTCTGCTCGATACTCAAGAAGTGGTCTTCAAACCCCAAAGCACCCTTCTGAAGCGGATTCGTAACGTTACAGGTATGACCATTTTAGGCAATGGTGAAGTCTGCTCTATTCTCAATCCGCCCGATTTGGTGAAGTCTATTCAGCGCGAGAAAAGCCCTGTAGCCGTGACGCCAAAAGCGTTAACTCAGGTGAAGCCGCTGATTTTGCTGGTTGAAGATTCTCCGCCAGTGCGCATTCAAGAGAAGCGCCTATTTGAAAATGCGGGATATGAAGTGGTCACTGCAGAAGATGGCCTTAAGGGCTATGAAATTTTGCAAGCGGGCAGCTTTGATGCGGTCATTTCTGATATTGAAATGCCAAATCTAGACGGGCTGGCGCTGACCGCCAAAATTCGTCAGAATCCAGACTATGAAGAACTGCCGATTATCTTAGTGACCACACTTTCTTCTGAGTTAGATCGGCGAAGAGGGGCAGATGCAGGCGCGAGTGCCTACATCGTGAAAGGTAAATTTAACCAGGAGGCACTGCTAGAAACGCTCCACCGATTAATTTAGGGAGCCGCAAACAAATAACGTACTGCTTCGCCCTCACCCTAAATCCCTCTCCCGAGGGGAGAGGGACTTCAGATCTGGTCCCCTTCTCCATTCGGGAGAAGGGTTGGGGATGAGGGTTCAGAAAGCCAAAGTCGTCGGTACATTATTTAAGTGCACGCCCCTTAGTGTTTTTCCTCTGTTTGTTTGTTTGTTCCTGTTTATTTGCTGTTTGTTCCTGTTTTTTTTGTCTGTTGCCTTTGGTGAATGACCAGCGCCATGCCTATCCGTGTCTTACTCGTTGAGGATTCGCCAGTTGCCCTGGCGGTACTCACCAAAATATTGGAGCGTTCACCCCAGATTGAGATTGTTGGGGTGGCGCACACGGGTGTAGAAGCGCTAAGCATGATTCCTCAGATTCAGCCTCAGGTCATCTGCACGGATTTGCATATGCCGCATATGGATGGCCTGGCGCTCACGACTGAAATTATGGCGCGGTTTCCACTGCCGATTTTGGTGATTAGTGTGTCGGTGCAGGCTGAAGATACTGCGCAAGTTTTTCGTTTATTAGAGGCTGGGGCAGTGGATGTGCTACCCAAGCCAGTCGCTGGGATGACGGTAGAAAACGAGGTGCTCAATAAGAGATTGATTGAGAAGATTCAGATTCTCTCTGGCGTCAGGGTCTTTAAGAAGAAAAAGGCGGTAGGGCGGGCGGCTGTGGATCAGGCGGTTGCGGCTACGGTGCCGGTGGGTGGAGCTGAGCATTCTGTGTCTGATCGCTCATCTGGTATTTCGGCTGAGTTTTCGGCTGAAATATCTCAGTGGAAGCGGCCTAAGATAATCGCCATTGGTGCTTCGACGGGTGGTCCCAAAGCGCTCCATGCGTTGCTAAGAGAGCTTCCTAGAAACTTCCCCCCCGTTGTGTGTGTCCAGCATATTAGTCCTGGCTTTTTGTCAGGGCTGTTGAATTGGATTCAGCACGACTGTGCGGTGCAGCTGGTAATCGCCCAAGAAGGTGAGCGCCCTGCCGCTGGTCACGTTTACTTTGCGCCGGCTCATCGGCATTTGAGGCTAAGTGATAAGGGCGAGTTTGCCTACTGGGATGGGCCGCTGGTAGACGGGCATCGACCGTCGATTACGGTGACGCTACAGTCGGTGGCTCGCTACTATGGGCCGCAGTCGGTGGGCGTTTTACTCACGGGAATGGGGCAAGACGGGGCTATGGGGATGGCTGCGATCGCCCGGTCAGGCGGTCTTACCCTTGCCCAAGATGAGGCCACCAGCGTGGTCTTTGGAATGCCCAAGGTGGCGATTGATCTGGGGGCCGCCCATCGCGTGCTGCCGTTGGCTGCGATCGCCCCCACCCTAATCCAGTTTGTAAATACCCGCGTACTTGCCGAGGCTAGCCGGTCATGACTTTGAACCCTATCGATAAAGAGACGCTATCTGCGGGGCCCTCGGCGGATGGATTGGCGGATGGACTGGCGAACGGATTGGCGGATGGCTCGGCGGATCTTATGCCAGACTGGTTGACCGATGCCTTTTTTGCCCTGATTGTGGAGCGCACCGGGCTAGATTTTCGAGGGAAAGATCGGGTGGCTATCGGTCGTAAAATTGTGAAAAGAGCGATCGCACTGGGTCATTCTTTTCCTGAGCATTACTACCAGCAGCTCAGTGAGCAAACGCCTCAAAGCTACCGGGAATGGAGAAACCTAAGCCAGCTGCTGACAAACGGTGAGAGTTTTTTCTTCCGCGATAAAGGCCAGTTTTCGGCGCTGGCGCATCATGTTTTACCGGCCTTGATTCAGCGCAACGCTAAATCAAAGACGCTGCGGCTGTGCAGTGCAGGCTGCTCCACCGGAGAAGAAGTGTACTCGCTGGCCATTTTACTAGAGTCGTTGATTCCTGATTTGGACCAGTGGGATGTGAAAGTGTACGGTCTCGATATCAACCCAGCCTCTGTTGCCAAAGCGAAAGCGGGCGTCTATCGAAGCTGGTCGCTGCGGGGAATGGATCCGGCCCGCAGACAGGCCCACTTTCAAAAAAAGAAAGATTTCTATCACATCTCTGGTCGGTTCAAATCGCTCGTTGATTTTCATGTATTAAATCTGGTGAGCGATCCATTTGTGGTGCTGGGACAGGTGGAGACGGTGACGGAGGGGCTCGGTGAAAATCTCCTGGCTGAGCTGGACTTGATTATTTGCCGAAATGTTTTTATCTATTTTACAGAGCAGGCGATCGCGCAGGTACTCACCCAGTTTTATCAGGCGCTGTCGCCTTTGGGCTACTTAGTCGCGGGCCACTCTGAACTCTATGGCCAAGACCTCAGTGCCTTTGATATTCAAACGCTGCCAAATTCGCTTGTTTTCCAGCGCCCAGCCGTTGCTCAGGTTGCCCCCCTAGCGCTTCCGTTCGAGCAGGCTGCTGTTTCTGAAATATTAAATCCGTCGCGTCGTAGCAAAGCCACCGTGACAAAACAGCTGCAGCTCGCCCAAAATGCGCTGCAAAACAAAACCTACACCCGGGCGCTGCACTACGTAGAAAAAGCCCTTGCCCTGCAGCCAGATAGTCCGAAGGCGCTGTGCCTAATGGCCCAGATTCACGCTGATGCTGGCCAGCCTGCGCAGGCCATTGACTGCTGTCAAAAAGCCATCAAATCAGACAGCTGCTTTACGTCTCCCTATTTTACTCTTGCCAAAATTTTTGCTGCCCAAGGCGATCTGGGCGCGGCCAAACGCACCCTCAAAAAAATTATTTATCTAGAGCCGACTGCTGTGGTGGCCTATATGGAGCTTAGCCAGATTTATCAGGAAGAAGGCAACGTCAAAAAAAGCGAGCTGATGCGTCGCTCAGCTTTTGAAATCTTCAACCAGCATCTATCGCCTCCAGAGACTGTTCATCCCCCTACCCCGCCGTCGCCATGAAAGAACAACCCTATTTAACCTTTTCGCTAGGCGATCGCAGATACTGCGTAGACAGCGCATATTTAGACGAAATGATGCCGCTGCCAGAGATTACGCTACTGCCCACTGCCTCGCCAGACATCATTGGTGTGCTCAACGTGCGCGGCGATATGGTGCCGGTGCTCGATTTGAACCTGAGCCTGGGCCACGCGCCGATGGCCTATGGCGTCGCAGATAGCGTCATTATTTTGCAGCAGGCACAGCTGCGCGTGGCCATGCTAGTGAGCCGCATTGGTGAGCTAACGTCACTCTCAACTATTGAGGTAGATGCGTCGGATGAGCGTTTGCAGGCGCACCGTGCGATCGCAAAGCGCAAACAGCTCCTCTCCGGCCAAATCCTCTCTACCGAAGCTGCCACAGATCTCCCTACCGAAGCCGCTACAGATCTCTCTTTTGAAACGGTCACTGCCTCACCCTGCTGGCTGCTGAATTCGCCCGAAAAGTGGCTACGCTACGTTGAGATACAACAGTTAGTTTCTATTTCAGGTGTCCTCGTTGAAAATCCAGATGTGGCTGCCAATGGAGCTTCAAGTGGGTCTTCAAGTGAGGCTTCAGGTGGGGCCGCCCTAGGTGGGATAAACGCAGAGGCGGCTGTCTTTTGCCCCCAGGCGACTCCTGAAGAGCGCGCCATTTTGCAACAGCGAGCCAGCAACCTGCGACAACCCCTAGTGCAGGCCCAGCAGGAAACGCTCTCAACGCTGGCCATCGTTGCCATTGGCGACACGTATTTGGGCGTTGACCTATCGGCCATAAAAGAGTTTACAGAGGTGCAGCAGGTGACCCCTATTCCCTGCTGTCCGCCGTATCTGGTGGGTAATATGAACCTTCGAGGCGATGTGCTAACGCTTTTAGATATGCAGCGATGCGTGAATCTGATGCCATCATCTGTGCCCTATCAAGAGTCTCAGCTGCTACCCTCGCAGCTGACTAGTTCGAAGGTAATGGTAGTAGAAATTGAGCGGGCCGTTGTCGGCATTTTGGTTAGAGATGTGTTGGAAGCCATGTTTCCGCTCCGACAACAAGAGACAACGGTGCCCGCTCAAGACATTGCCTTTATTGGCAGTGACTATCTCAAAGGAGAGTTTGTCTATGGTGGTACAACCGTTGGCGTGCTTGACCTTGAAAAGATCTTGACACAAGGGGTGCTAACGGTGAATGAATTGGTGTAGTGACTTGGATACGCTGTCACCTACCGATGTCGCCTACCGAATCAATCAGGTAATGCGTAGGCAGGCACTTCTGCCAGGGTAATCTCATTGAGCTGGCGAACCTTGAGATCCTGATAAAAGTTTTCCTGCAACAGCTCTACTTTTGACTGTGATGTGAGAAACAACAGCCCCCAGAAGACACCTACTTTCTCGTGCTTATAGTCTGCTTCGGTCAGCTCACCGCGAATGGGGCCTCCCAAAATCTCTGGACGGAAGTTTGTCCAGTGGGTGAGCAGCAGCTCAAAGTCCATCCAGTTGACTGCGTCTTCAAAAACGTCGTCCCAGTGGGTGTCTAAAAAGGCATTGAGCGCATCGGCGATTTCGCTCAGGTTTTCCTGGTGGGCTAGCTCGGAGATTGCACGAACGGCTTCTCGCTTGGAGTGGGGCTTGGCACGGCGCGATCGCACCCGAGACGGCTCACTCATTGCAGAGGCGATCGCCTCTAACTGTTCAATTAGCTCGTTTAGCGTCACCTGTCGCTTGGCGGGGGGCGGTGCAACGGCCCGTCTGTGAATGTGCTGCTCTAGGTTTTTCGGCAGTTCAGAGGTGCCAAAGTCTAGGTCATCATCAAAGAAATCATCCCCTTCAAAGGTCTCTTCTTGCTGCTCTAGCTCATGGCGCACCAGCGTATCGGCCTTGAGTAGTACCAGCATAGAGGCGTACAAAAAGGCCTGCCCCGATTCGGTCAGGCTCGACTCGTAAGAGGAGCGCCCGGCCTCTTTGGGCTTTTTTACCAGGGGCTGGTCTTGCAGTGTTTTGAGAAAGCGGTCAATGACGTCGATAACCTGCACATCCCAAGGGTCAATTTCACCCTTTTCGGCAAGGTCAATGAGAAATGCGATCGCGCCTTGGGCCAAAGAACTGGACATAAAAAGCTAAGCCGTTTGCTTAGGGGAAAACTGACGAACAAATTATTGAACGCTCCGACAAAACAAAACAGAACGCTAGTGATGATAGGAACCCGTCTCTAAAAATCAGCTGAAAAGATCAGCTCAAAAATCGCAACAACTCAATCGAGAGAAAAGTGTTCCCCAGCCCCTGGACGTACTTTTTCACTTCCGATAAAAAAGAGTTGTGTAACGGTGCGCTGAGCTTATACGCAATTGTGCAATTGCGCAACCTATGTAAAGAGATTTTTGTAAAAAAGGTCCATCCCTTTAGCGGCGCAGCCTCCGCCAGGGTGAGAACAATAAAGCTGGTAGAAGCGTTGCTAATAACAGTGTTGCTGACGTAACGGTGTTGCTGACTCATGCACCCAAAATGGCTAGCTGCCTGCCAAAGTGAGCTAATTAACAAACCAGCTCAGCCTTTAGTACATTTAGCCTTTAGTACACCTATTCTACAAGAAATTTCTAATCCTGACACATTCGTTGGTACCTATGCCGTTAAGGGTTCTATTAACCGCACTCCAAGAAACTGATTCGTGTCTGATGGCTCAGCGTGTTTTACCAGCGTGTCTTAGCTGTCAGCGTTTGCCTGGGGCAGCATGGGCAGCTGCTCTAGCTCTACGCGGTAGCGTTCTACATCTTGCTCAAGCTCTTGGATGCGCTCTTCTTTTTGCGCAATTTCTGGCTGCTGCTGGGCGTAGGTTTGTAGCTGTACCCACACGCTAAACACCCAAGCTAACGTTGCACCAATGCCCGCAGCCACAATCAGCTCCACGCTCAGGGGCGCTTCAAAATCGACCCCTTTCACCACATGGATGACAGAAGGCGTCGTATTTTCGATGCCGAAAAGCACCAGAGCCAGACAAATTACGAAAATCACTACGAAATTGACTTGCTTCATAGGTTTCGCCTCAGTGAATGCTTAAGTATGCAAAATTTATTCGACAACACTATAGCGGCTAACGGTAAGGTTGGTAGCGCTTTTGATAGAACTAGAAACAAAGTATGACCTATCTGTTATGACTATAGTCATAATTTTATGACCAGTCAGGGCGCTATGATTGTTTTGCAGTACTCGATCAAACCAAGCTCTATGGAAATTGCAGCGGGTCAGTTTAAGGCGCATTGTCTGAGGCTGATGGATCAGGTTCAGAAGACCAAAGAAGAGATTGTGATTACTAAATATGGCAAACCGATCGCACGGTTAGCGCCGATTGCGTCAGAGTCCCCTGCTTCTATCGTGGGTTGGATGAAAGATTCTATCGAAATAACGGGCGATATTGTGGCTCCGCTGGATGAGATTTGGGATGTAGACAGTGAGTGAAAGCAGCCGCTCAGAGCCTGCACAATTGGAGTCTGCACAATTGGAAACTGCACAATTGGAAACTGCACAACTGGAGAGCGCACAGTTCAATAGCTATCTGCTTTTGGATACTCATGTTTGGCTATGGCTAGTCTCTGGGAAAATCGAAAATCTGTCTGAAGCTAGTCAGCAAGCCATCGATGCTGCTGAACGGATAGGAATTTCTGCGATGTCCGTTTGGGAAGTTGGCATGTTGGAAGCCAAAGGGCGAATACAGCTGCGTAAGAACTGCTTGGATTGGGTTCGCGAGGCTTTGAGTGCGCCCAAAGTTGCCTTGATACCGCTGACACCTGAAATTGCCATCGAAAGCTCCAGGCTGCCAGGTATTATTCATGGCGATCCATCGGATCGAATCTTAGCTGCAACGACTCGCCTAGAGGGCGCAAGTCTAGTGACAAAAGATCGGCAGCTACAGCTTTATGGTCAGCAATCGTTTCTTTCTGTTATTAGGGCGTAATCGACAGAACCTGTCATTGGCTAAACTTATCTCATTGGCTAGCTACGCATGACGTAGCCCACGCCGCGAACGGTTTGGATTAGGCGGCTTTCGTTTTCGGCTTCTAGCTTTAGTCGCAGGTAGCGAATGTAGACTTCGATGATGTTGGAGTCGCCCATAAAGTCGTAGCCCCAGACTTCTTCTAAGATGCGATCGCGCGTCAGCACCTGCTTAGGGTGAGAAATCAAATAGTCCAATAAATCGAACTCTTTCGCCGTTAGCTCAATGGGTCGCTCGCCACGTTTCACTTCCCTGGTCTTGCGGCTCAAGGTCAAATCAGCAAACAAAAAGACCTCTGGATCTTCGGGCTGATTGCGTCGCAGGTGCGCTCGCACTCTAGCCAGCAATTCTTCGATGCTAAAGGGCTTAACCACATAGTCATCTGCGCCTGCGTCTAACCCAGCCACACGATCTTCAATGCCGTCTTTGGCCGTGAGTAAGATAACGGGCATCATCGCGCCTGTGGCCCTGAGCCTACGGCAAACTTCGACACCGCTAAGTCCGGGCATCATCCAGTCGAGCAGTACCAAATCTGGCTCACTGTCTCGGGCGGCCATGAGTCCACTGAGGCCATCGTTGGCCACAATGACTTCGTAGCCTTCGTAGCCCAGCTCTAGCTGGACAAACTTAGCCAGCTTCTCTTCATCTTCTACGATTAAAATGCGAGATGTTTCGTCAGCCATTAGCAAGGGCTCCCTCTTTGTTGGCTAGGTCTTATGTCAGCTAGGCCTTTGTTGGCTAGGTCTTGGTCGGCCAGATAGGCTGGGCGTTCTATGCCCTTATACCAGAAGTGTTCTCATCTTTGCAGTATTCGCTCCACTGCGGCAGATTTTATTGCATTAAAAAATATTTGCCAATATTTGCCAGGAAAAGACGCGTGCAAGCCTCGGCGCTACGCCGGTAGGCTAACGGTGAAGACACTCCCCTCGCCTAGCTTTGACTGCACTTTTAGGGTGCCTTCCATGCCCTCTACCAGGGTCTTTACAATGGATAGCCCCAGGCCAGTGCCACCCGTTGAGCGAGAGCGATCTTCATCTACCCGATAAAAGGGTTCAAAGATGTTGGTCAAGTCGGCCAGTGGAATGCCTCGACCTTTGTCTTTGACTTCAATGTGAACCCGCTCTTCGACCTGTTTCACAGAGACGTTTACCAAGGCCGGGGCTTCTGAATATTTCAGCGCATTGTCTACTAGATTTATCAGCACCTGCTTTAGCCGGTTGCGATCTATGCGAGCACTGACTGGCGCTAGGTCTGCATGGACGCGGCCACAGGTGTAATCGCACATTTCGATGACTTCCTGTACGACCTCCTGCAGTGGCTGCCGCTCTACCTGAAAGCGCAGGTGACCGCCATCGGCGCGGGCCAAATCGAGCAGATCTTGCAGCAGGCGAATGGTTCTATCAGCCTCAGAAGCAGCGATTTCGAGGCCTTCCTTTTGGGGTGGGGTAAGGTTGCTGCTGCGGCGTAGGGTGCTTTGCAGATAGCCGTGTACTAGGGTGAGGGGGGTGCGCAGCTCGTGGGAGACATCGCTGACGAAGCGCTTTTGCTGATCCCACGCGGCAGAGAGGCGCGAAATCATCATGTTGCAGGTTTGGGCTAGCTCTTGGACCTCAGTAGGTGCCTGCTCAAATTCTAGGCGGGTGCTGGCGAGGTTGCTGGCGGAAATGTCTCCTGCGAGATGGCTCATTTTGCGAATGGGCCGCAGGGATCGCTGGATGTAGAGAGAGGTTGCGATCGCACCCACACCAATGGCTAACAAACTAGACAGCACCAGGGTCCGCGTAATCTGACCCAAACTCTGGCTGTCTTCTGTAATGTCGTCTGCCACATACAGATCGCCGACAACCTGTCCGTTGATTGTGATTGGGCTGGCACAGGTGACCAGGTGTCTGTTTTGCAGCTTAAATACGTCTAGTCCTGGTTCCCCGGTGACAATGGTCATCAGCTCTGTGGCAAATCCGTTGAGCTGCCACGAGCCCATGGAGAGCGTGTCTGACTGGGCGAGCATTTTGCCATCGGTGCCCACTACCCAGATGGCAATGTCTGCTTCTTCTCGATAGTCAATGGCTTTCTCTAGTGCCTCTTGGACAATCATCGACTCCTGATACAGATCGGCGTCTTGTCCAAGCCGATTGGCAATCATCAGGGCATTGTCTTTGTGGCTCTCAACCAAGATATGCCGCATGCGCAGGTTGATCCAGCCGGTGAGGCCGCCAATCCCGATTGTGGAGGCCAGCACCATGCCGATGGTGAGTCGAAACTGAATAGAGTTTGGATCAATAACAGATTTCATCAGGAGGCCTTGCAGGAGAGAAAATCGTGGAAACGATGTGTTTAGAGTATCTTGACGGTATCCGTCAAAGCTGAGAAGACGCTGATAGTGACTTCAGGGTTTGATGAGGGTATCCCGGAGCCGCTGAGGTTCATCAAGGCAAATATTCAACGCTTCATTCACAGCTTCTAATGAAAAACTCAGGCTTCTCAAGCGCAATCCCCTTTAATAGAAACTGTTAAGACACACCTCGCTCAGTTGGTATTACGCTAAATTGACGATTTGGTCTGGTTCTACGGCTTCTGTCGAGTTAGTTAGGACATTAGCGATTCTCTTCGGAGAGGCTACGCCAACGCTGAACGCGCTTAGTATCAACAGCTAACTCGACTAGCCAAGTAAGAATGCATCCTTGGTATATCCTTCTTTTCCGCAAGGCTTTTCTTCTGCCGTTTTTCTCCTAAGTCTTTTTTCAAAGGTTCAAGCTCCATGGTTCAAGCTCGCTCTGTTAATGCTACTCGTCAGTCAATAGATGGGGCTACAAAAAAGGGCATTACGCCTTTTGTTAAAACCTTAGGTGCTCCGCTGACAAAGCAAACTATTCACACGCTGCAAATCAATTTGGGCCGTCGCTGCAACCTCTCTTGCAGTCACTGTCATGTGGAGGCGGGTCCCCATCGTACCGAGGAGCTATCTGCTGAGGTCTGCGATCAGCTAGTTGAGATGATTCATCGGTTCGACCAAATCAAAACGGTCGATCTCACCGGCGGCGCACCCGAAATGAACTACGGCTTTCGTCAGATTGTGGCCGCTGCTGTTGCCACGGGTAAGGACGTCATTGTCCGCTCCAATCTCACCATTTTCTTTGAGCCTGGCTATGAAGATTTGCCCGCTTACTTTGCGGCCAATCGGCTACATGTGGTGGCGTCTTTGCCCTGCTATCTCGAAGACAATGTGGACGCCATGCGCGGCAAAGGCGTCTACGACGACTCCATTGCTGCCATTCAAAAGCTCAACGCATTGGGTTATGGCATTGACCCTGCCCTCCAGCTAGATCTGGTGTACAACCCACCCATTCCAAAGGATGAAGACTTCTCGCTTACACCCAGCCAAACGGGCCTGCAGGCAGACTACACGGCCTATTTAAACAAGCACTTTGGCATTGTATTCAACAACCTATTTACGATTACAAACCTGCCCATTGGCCGCACTAAGTTCCAGTTGCAGCATCGCCAGCTGTTGCAGCCCTATCTCAAGTTTTTAGAGGCCCATCACAACGATACGACTGTTGAGCATTTGATGTGTCGCAGTGAGCTGTCTATCGACTATCTAGGCAATGTGTATGACTGCGATTTTAATCAGATGGAGGCGTTACCCGCTCGTTCACCAGAGGGCGATGCTCTGACGGTTTCAAAGCTTTTAACGTCAGGCTCGCTAGACGTTATTGAACAGATAGCAACGCGCCCGTACTGTTATGGCTGTACGGCAGGTAGCGGCTCTAGCTGTGGTGGTTCACTGCTCTAGTTTGTTTTTCCGGCTCATTTCTTCAGTTTGTTTTTCCGGCTCATTTTTCTGGCTCATTTTTCTGGCTTGTTTTTCTGGCTTGTTTCCACGGTAGCTTTCATTCTCATCTGTTCTCTCTCATTTTTTCTCACTCATTTTTTCTCATTCATCTGTTCTCAATTGTTCGTCCTCACTCACCGCAGGTGACCTTAAACCAATGAATCTTCTTCGAATGGTTACGCGATCGCGCCTATTAAAACTAACTGCATTTTGTCTGTTAGGTAGCGTGCTGTTGGCAGCGGCCCCAGCGCTGGCCCAAGAGGGCGCGGCCCAAAGCGCAGGCCCGTTTGCCTTTTTGGGTCAAATTCAAACGGCGCTGTTGGACTTTGTGGTTTGGGTGAGAGACTTAGGCCCCATTGGCCCTATCGTTTTCATCCTGGCTTATGTCGTGGTGACCGTTGCATTTATTCCGGCATCCATTATCACGTTGGGTGCTGGGTTTGCCTTTGGCTGGATACCGGGGACTGTTTATGTCTTTATCGGCGCGATGCTGGGGGCAACGGCTGCCTTTTTGGTGGGTCGTTTTGTCGCTCGCGATTGGATCGCCAAAAAGGTTGAGGGCAATAAGTTTTTTAGCTCTTTGGACAGTGCGATCGCAGAAGAAGGCCTCAAGCTAATTTTCCTGATTCGTCTCTCGCCAGCTTTTCCCTTCAATCTGTTGAATTACGCTTTGGGCCTGACCAAGGTCTCTCTCAAAGACTATGTCATCGGCACCACTGGCATTTTGCCCGGCACCATCATGTACGTCTACCTAGGCACGCTGGTCAAAGGCGTTGCAGAACTCGGCACTGATAATATGCCTGCTACGAGAGAAGCCATCATCATTGACTGGGCCATCAAAATTATGATTTTGGTGACCGTAGTGGCCATTTCGCTCTACATTGCCAAAATCGCCCGCAAGGCGCTCAAAGAATCTGTGCCTGAGACCGAAGAGGCCAGCACCGATGCAGCCTAGGCTCAATCATGAAGATAAGCCGTAAGTTTTGGCTACTTTTTCTACTGGCGGCGGTAGCTGCGATCGCCGCCTCGTTCATGGGCTGGGAAAGGCTCACCCTGCTGTTTAATCGCACCGCGCTCACCGATTTTTTTGACAATGCTGGGCCCAATAGCGTTTGGCTGTTTATGGCGGCCCATGTGGTTGCCAATGCGGTGGGCATCCCTGGCACCTTGCTGGTCGTGGTGGGCGGCGCTGTCTATGGGTTGCTCTGGGGGACGCTGTGGTCTGTGCTGGGGGCGACTTTAGGTGCGATCGCTGCCTTCTTGCTGGCCCGCTACCTGCTCCACGACTGGTTCAGAAAACGTTTCTATCATCGGCCCGTCTTCAAAAAAATAGATGTGGCCCTGTGCCGTAACCCACTCAATTGCGTACTGACCATCCGCGTTTCGCCAGTTTCACCTTTCAATGTTGTCAACTTTGCCTTTGGCATCACGGCAATCCCCCTTCGTGCATACGCGCTGGGCACGTTGTTTGGCATTATTCCGGGGACCTTAGCTTACACATGGCTGGGGGTTACCGGCATCCATGCCCTCGAAGGCGGCAGTCGGCTGCCTTTGATCTGTTGCCTATTGCTTTTGACCCTGCTATCAGCTCTTCCTATGTGGCTAAAGCGCCGTCAGGCCAACCCGTGAGTTCGCAAAATCATCTCGTTAGCTTTTTTGCCAATACGAGCCGTTTCTGTAGAACTCATCAGCTAAAAATTCCAATTAGCCACGCCCAATTAACCGCGCCCAATTAATCGCGCCCAATTAGCCACGCCCAATTAATCGCGCCCAATTAACCACGACAAATCCTTGATTCAGACGCCTACCAAGGCCCATCTGGTCAAGGATTTAGTGTTTGCATTAATTGTATAAATTTAAGATTTCGTCTCAGCGCTTCTCCGGAGCCTTTTTTTGACACCACTATCTTTACAAAAACATGAAGTAACGAAAAAAACATGAGGCCCGGTGCTCTGGGTCACATGCTAAAAACAAAATATGTTGATTTAATTAATACAGCTGAAATGCTTGCTACTACAGGCGTTGAGGCTGTTCTTTGTTTAGGACAGTTTTCTTCATCTAAGTAGAAAAGCTCACTCTTACTAGGCTCAAAGCCGCAGCACCATGGGATTTTTCCAGGGTTTCCGGATGTATAAAAAAATACGAAAAATAGATTCTTGGCAATTAACTTTGCGTGATTCTCGGTGTGATAATCTTTTGCACAAGGAAATTCAGTAAATCTACTAGTAATTTTCCGGAAACAGTTGTTTTACCCA
>JBCBKQ010000046.1:0-27165 GCA_038521595.1 Cyanobacteria bacterium J06627_28
AAGAGTACTGCGAAGCATCAAAGCAAAAGCAGGCGAGGAAACTTGGTTCACCACAACCGGGGCCATCAACAAACATTTTCGCAGCCTAAAGATAGAAGTTTAGAGATAGAAGCTTAGAGACAGAAGCTTAGAGACAGAAGCTTAGAGACAGAAGCTTAGAGACAGAAGCTTAGAGACAGAAGCTTAGAGACAGCTAAATAACAAAGTAGTCACGATCCATCTAGTCAGCTATAAAAACGCCGATGTAGGTCTTTCACTTGCTCGGCCAGCTCGGCAACAGGCCCCTCTACTTTTATGTTTGGCACGATCTCTTGCACAGGCAAGATTTTAATCGGCAGTGCAGGCGCACCAAACTCACATAGCCAGTCAGCTAGCTGCGTAGAAGAACTTGCGTACACAATACGACCGAGCCCGACCCAGCCATGGGCAGCCGCGCACATAGGGCAGTGCTCACCTGAGGTGAACACAGTTGCGGCTGCTCGCTGCTCGGGGGGCATATGCAAGGCCGCCCAACGGGCCAGCGCAAATTCTGGATGCTGAGTGTCATCGCCCGTACCGATGTGATTGCGTTCCTCAGCCAAAACCGTGCCATCTTCACTCACGAGCACGGAGCCAAATGGCGCGTCACCAGCTTCTAACGCTTCAGTCGCCAGTTCAACACATCGGCGCAGGTTCTGCAATTCAGCATCATTCATCATGTTTTTCTCTTAAAAGTATCTTGCCACCCTAATAGCCTCCTCTAGAACGTACCGTTTGGGGAATGACTGAATACAAAATTCTATACAGAATTGCAGCGGTTACAATGCCATTTACAGGGCCAATGCCCAAGCCAATGTTGCCGGAGACAAAGGCAACAAACGAACCAACAACATAAGCAATCACACCCGCCCAGTTGAAGTTTGGCAGCTGCGACGACAGCCTAGGAAAGCGTCCGCCATGACGCAGCCAAAAATCGACCATGATGATGCCGCCAATTGGGGGGATGAAGGTTCCAAGCAAAATCAGATAGTCAGGCAAGAACTGATAAATACCAGACAAGGTGAGAATAAGCGCGAAGGTTGCACCGCCCAATACAAAGGCATGGCGTTTGTGCGTGCGAAACATGTTGGCCCCCGCAACCGAAAAGGCGTAGATAGTGTTGTCTTGTGTTGTCCACACATTGAGAATCAGCAACAACACGCCACCAGCTAAAATGCCCTGGCTGGCCATTGCCTTGATCAAATCTTCTGAGCCGTAGACCAGCGTACAAAATGCCCCAGCAAACACCAAAATGCCATTGACCAACAAAAAAGCGCTGAGTGTCGCTAGCACGGCGTCCTTGCCGGAAGCTGCAAATCGGCTCCAGTTTGTTGCTTGCGTTCCCCCAGAAATAAAGGTGCCAATCACAACGGCCAGGGCCGCACCCATGCCGAGCTCTCCTGTCGGTGCGGCGATGTCAGCACTGCCGAAGTCACCTGCTGCGATCGCAAGACTCACTGCCACCAAAATCAACATAGCAGGCACCGCCAAGCGGCTCAGCCAATCAATTGCCCGGTAGCCAATGTACGCCGTTGCACAAAAGGCATAGTTAAAAAAGAACACCAGCAAAAAGTAGGGCAGCCCCGATGCAGGCGCACCCATCAGCTCTAACAGCACTTGAACAATAATGGCCGTCGTAAAGGCATACCAACCAATTTGGGTGAAGCCCAGCACAAAATCTACCCAGCGCGACCCCACATTTCCAAAGCTAAATCGGGCCATCAGTACTGTCGTTAGCCCAGACTGAGCCGCGATGTAGCCAAGCGCTGCGCAATAAATGCCGAGAATGAGATTACCAATGAGAATAATGGTAATTATTTGACCAAAGCTGAAGGCTGGGCCAATGGCTCCCCCGGCAAATAGCGTTGTCGAAGTCAACGCAAAGCCCATCAGTAAGAGAGAAAGAGACCAAAATGGCTTTCGGTCAGACCAAGGGACCGCACTGAGAGGATAGTCTTCGGTCGCGGCAGCTTTAGAGGTTGGTGGTGGTGGCTTGATAGATACTGACATAACGTAACTGTATTCCTTAATGACAAAGAGAAATTAGTGAAAAAGAGAGAAAGACATTAGCTCAAGGTGGAGATAAGATAGCCTGACAGCTACGATTATTGAGCAGCATGACGAACGCTATAAGTAGGCATCAAGTAGCCATCAGCACTGACAGCAAGCAAAATATACCAATCTTCCAAGCTTGCATTCGGTAGCTTCAGCTACGGCGTAATCTTAGGAATGCTGCGTCACTGAGTCGTTGAATATACGTATGTACTGAAATACAAACAGATGAATTCAATGTTACAGAAAAAGCCCATGGCCGGCGCTAGATTGAACGCTGTAGAACTTCACAAAGAAGGAGTTTTGAATCATGGAGTCATCGAATCAGTCGCAAGCTAATCGTCAGCCTGACATTATTAGAACAGGAAAGGGGCTAACTATTGCAGGTACTAAAATCACACTGTACGACGTACTAGATTATCTAAAGGCTCAGCAGCCGCCCCACCGAATTCGTGAAAAGCTGAGGCTATCAAAAGCGCAGATTGGTGCCGCGTTTGCCTACATTGAAGCTTACAAAGCTGAGCTAGAAGCCGAATATCGGGAGATTCTAAAGACAGCAGAGGAGAATCGCAGATATTGGGGGACACATAGTCGTTACCGCCTTGCACCCGTACAGTCAGTGCATAGCAGTCTAGAGCAAGCCGCACTCAAGGCTAAACTGCGGATTTGGCAAAGCAAACTCTCTGTGTCGGTGTAGGGTGTCTTTATCTTTTCGGAGACCATCTGATTAAAAAGCCTGTTGCCTTTATTTCAATAAAGGCAACAGGCTTGTCGTAGGCTGTTATAGAGCACGACAAATTTCGCTTAACTTGTTAGTTCGAAGAGATTAGTTCAAAGAGATAAGACATCGCACCTGTTGGGTCTTCGATTAAGGCAAAGTAGCCAGTTTCTGGGATTTCTGTTTTTGGCATTACAATTTTGCCGCCTAGTGTGGCCGCTTTTTCTGCCCAGGTATCGACATTAGCCACCGCAAAGTAATTCATCCAAACGGGCGGCATCGCAGGCACATTGGGTGGACGCTTCAAGAAACCACCGACCCCTTCACCATTGATCTGAAAGCTCGTATACTCTCCGCCATTCATCGCCATTGGCTCTGAAAAATTCCAGCCAAATAAATCACCGTAAAAAGGCAACAGCGGTGTCGGATCGTCCACCATCAGCTCCATCCAGCAGACTTCTCCAGGGCCATTGCCAATCATGTTTAGATTTTCTTCGTTGTTTTCTGGCGTAAAGAGATGAAACGCCGCGCCCAGCGGGTCGGTAATTACAGCAGATCGCCCCACTGTTGGAATATCGAAAGCTGGCACACAAACTTTTCCGCCGATTTTCTCTACCTGCTTACAAGTCTCATCTACGTTTTCAACCGTGATGAAGGGAATCCAATGACTAGGGGCGGGAAAGTCTTTTTCTAACGGAACGGGATTGCCGAATCCACCGTTTCCCGCGTTGTAAATTGTTGAAGGTTGCTCGCCGGGCATTTCCATTTCGCTAAGCGTCCAGTCAAAAAGCTTTTGATAAAAGTCATTGGCCTTTTCAACATCTTTTGTCATCAAACTCCACCAGCAAAAGCTGCCGATCTGATCTTTCAGAGCCATGGGATTCTCCTTAGATGAAGTGCATAAGCATAATGAGTATAAATGTACTTATTTAACTGATTGTTGGCTCAAGGCATTTACATTTCATAACCTTGGTAGAGTTCGTGACTTTGGTGATTCGGCATTTAAACACATCATGCGGCTTTGGGTGCGATCGCAGATATACTTCAGCGACTCAGCAGCAACCTGTAAACCAAGTATTATGGTTTTGATGTTTTAATATCTGCGATTGCGTTGAGCGACCTAATCCCGACTTCTGCTCAAGTCAAACCCAATGGACAGCGACTCTTGCAAGGCGTGTTTGTCGGCGTGGGTATCGCTGCGACTGTGGTTTGTGCTGGGCTGTGGCTGCGATCGCGCCATCAAGTCCATCACATTACCTTTGCCACCGGGAGTGAAACAGGCGAATATTATGCCTTTGGTCAGGCGATCGCTCAAGTCACCCAAAAGCACGCACCCAATATTCAGATAGAGGTTGTTGCCTCTGCGGGCTCAAGTCAAAACATGGATAGCGTGCAAACCAACGAGGCTGACTTTGCCCTAGTCCAGAGTGATACGCCTGTGCAGTCAAACGTTAGAGCCGTTGCACAGCTATATCCTGAAATGTTTCACCTCATTGCCCGTGAGGACGCCAATATCAATACCCTGCGAGACCTCCAGGGCAAGCAAATTGCATTGATGCCACCAGGGAGCGGCTCCTACGACCTATTTTGGCCATTGGCCGAGCACTATGGCCTGTCTGCGCAAGATTTTGACGCTCAGCCCATGACGGCCAAAGCGGCCCACATAGCATTACGCGCTGGCGAAGTAGAGGCATTATTCCAAATTATTGGCTTGGGCAATTCATCAGTTGCCGAGCTTTTTCAAACAGAGCAGCTTAAACTGGTTGAAATTTCTCAGCTCGGTGCCTTACAGCTTAGTCAGCCCTACCTAGAATCAACCGTCATCCCCCAAGGCAGCTACGATGGCAGTCGGCCTATTCCCCCCAAAGACTTACCTGTGATTGCAGTTAGTGCGCTACTGGTTGCCAACGACAGCGTAGATCCTGACATTGTTAAAACAGTTACGAGCGTGCTGTATGAGCACCGCAACGAACTGATCGCAATCACGCCCCGTGCGGCCAGTATTCAATCACCTGAGCGCAGTCAAAACCTGGGCTTTCCACTGCATCCTGGCGCCAGCGCCTACTACAAACAAAACACGCCGTCTTTTTTCGTAAAATATGCCGAAGCCATGGGCTTTTTACTGTCTCTCTCTTTTTTGACAGTCTCTAGCGTTTGGCAGTTTCGCCAGTGGCTTATCGGTCGTCAAAAAAACCGCGCAGACGACTACAACTTAGAGATTTTGGCCCTAATAGAACAGTTAGAACAAGCCAAAACGCTACCTGAACTACAGGCCCTGCGACAGCAGCTATTTTCAATTTTGCGGCAGGTGGTTATCGATTTGGACATTGACAAAATCTCACCTGAATCTTTCCAGTCTTTTACCTTTCCTTGGGAAGTCGCCATGACAACCCTTCACCACCAAGAGCTGGTATTGCACCAAGCCGAAGACAACAAAGAACACTTCAGCTCTTAAGCGAGAGCCATAGCAAAGCAAACGTTTGGGAGTTTGGAGACAGCCGTCAATTGTAGCTAAGGAAGCAAGCGATCGCACACTGCATCCAAAGCAATACCCCTTGCCAAACTATAAATTCGACAAAGGGTATTTTAATAAAGGTTAACCCTTCAAGGTCTAACAGACTTTAGCGCCATCAACAGGCAAAGCAAACACCCTAAACAAAAACAAAGTTATCAGCCACTAAACTTTGAGCCTCAATCCCCGAGAGAATCGCTAAATCTTGAGTTGCCGTGCCAATCAAAATATCGCCAGAAATTTGAGTAATGCTCAGGTCATTAAACCCAATTCCCAAACCAGCAATTCCCAAAACGTCTTCATCGAGCGTAAAGTCAGTAATAGTATTGGCCGTTTCAGGCAGTTCAGCAGATGCAATCCAGAATTGATCTGCGCCCGCGCCACCCGTTACAACATTGTCTCCGCCGTAAGTAACGAAGAACATATCGTCGCCTGCTCCACCCGTCAGTCGATCATTGCTGCCTAGGATCAAAGTATCGTCGCCACTACCGCCATACACCCGGTTGTTCCCTTCGGCATTTGTCAAATCAATCAGGTCGGCTTCCTCGCCAGCAAAGATAATGTTGCCAGCGCCTTCTACCTCTAGAATATCGGCATCAACCGTACCAAAGACAGGGCCTGACTTTGGCTCAGGCTCATCGGCAATTTCGATGACGACTTCGTCTCCATAAACCCGACGCTCAGTATCGACGAGTTCATAGCCGGCATCCAGCACAGGAAAGCTATAAACAGGCGTAAAAGTAACGCGAGTGCCGCTCTCCTCACTATTCTCTTTCCCTAGATTTTCTACATTCACTTCCAGGTGTCCGTAGTGCTTGCCGCCCTCCACATTTTGAAGGACACCGTCTACTTCTTGCCAGAGTTCTGGCTCGCTTTGGTCGGCAGTCCACTGGCTGAACGGATTGTAGCCTAGGAGATTGCCTTCTTCATCAGTGCGCTGTCCGCGCATGCCGTCTCCAGCAACGCCCACATCGTAGTAGTAAACCCCCTTTCCGTCATTATCTTCATCGACAAAGCTCCGCTCAAACATTTCGCTATGGCCAGAAAACACCGCAACGACGCCGTATTCTTCAAACAGCGATTGATACTGACGCATCGGCGTTCCACCCTGCCCAGAAGAATCTTCATGATTCATCGGCAAGCCATGGGTGCCGCTAGAGTAGGGCGCATGGTGGAACTGAGCAAAAACAATTTGCCCTGCCGCCCGCGCCGATTCCAACTGTTCGATCACCCAATTCCACTGAGTGCTCCCGGGATTAAAATCTGCCAGATCAGTGCCGCCTGCGGCTTCATACTGTTCGCGGGTGACGTTTTCCTGGGTATCTGTGCCAGGGCCTGTATACTCACGGCCACTAATTTTAGGCGGCTGCCCTTCTGTGCTCTCTTCGGCTCCATAATTATCGCGGCTATCGTCTGGTTCCCCGTTGGAGCTATCTAGCGTCAAAATGGTGACTGGGCCGTAGTCAGTGCGGTAGTAGTTATCTTGATGTTCTGGGGTGCCATTGCTGGGCGCATCGAAATAAACGTGATATTTTTCGCGGCCAAATAAAGGGCCATATCGCCCCTCTTCATCAACGCCATAGCCACCGTTGAGTGCACCAAAATTCTCCCAGTTACCCAACGCAGGCAATAGCGGATACTCCGACAGACCACTGTCAAACTCACCTGCATTGTGGCGAAAAAATTCGTCCCAGGCCGGTTGATAGCCACCCCCTTGAATTAAATCTCCTGGCATCACCATGAAATCTGGGTCTCGGCTGTTGATAATTTCGAGATTATTTCTGTAGCCAACATTTTCTGTAAGGGGGTAGTTAAGGCGATCGCCCCTCACGCCAATCGTTTCTGCCCACTGGCTATCTTCCACAGCCGGACGAGACAAAGAGTCTTCTGTTAAAGCGCCCTGCTGCCAGTCGCGACGATTAACCCGGCCCCTAGGTTCGGTTTCACTATCAGAGAGTACAACAAAGCGAATAGTATCCCAGTCTTCATCCGTTGGTGCTGTCTCAAAGCTCGCGTCAAACGTGGTCTCTCCAACAGTGACCGAATACTCGTAGGTACTATCGGGCGAAAGGCCAGTTAAATCTACAGTGTGCTTGTAGTTCTCATCCCCAAGCAGCCAAGAGCCCTGTTCTAACCCTTCAATCTCTTGGGTCAATTCGGCATTGGTATAGCTGAGCAAGGGCTCAAGCGTAGGGCTAGTGGTAAAGGTCAAAGGGGCGTCTAAACCTGGGCCCGTAATCGATAATTCACCAGGAACATTCTCTTCGGTGAACCAGGTGATGTACATACCCTCACTAGACGGCTGTTGTAAAAAAGGATTAACCCGTAGCATATACGCCCCTACTGTTGAACAGTTTTTCATTAACGCCACAAGTATTGAGCTGTGTTGTTAAGAGAACTTTATGGTAGAGAAAATGAATGCTTAATATCCGGTTTAATTACTCTGCCCAGAAGTGCGTCAGTCACGAGAAGACTCTACCGCTACAGGACATGCTCGTTAGAGGAGTTTTTGCTAGTTGTTTCTAGAGAATCAAATTCAAACAAGGTCGTATCTGCCAGCTGCGAAGGAACAATATTTTGCATGCTGCGAAACAAGGTTTCAGTGCGCCCTGGCCACTGCTTTTCCCAATTCTGAAGCATTTGTTTGATCTGGCTTCGCTGCAAGTTTTCCTGAGACCCACACAGCGTACAGGGAATAATCGGAAACTGTTGGTAGCGGGCGTAGCGTGCCAGCTCTTTTTCAGCACAATAGGCCAAAGGGCGAATCACAATATGTTGCTGATCGTCTGTGAGCAGTTTTGGCGGCATGGACTTGAGCTTGCCGCCATGGAACATATTTAAAAAGAGCGTTTCTACCATGTCATCGCGGTGATGCCCCAAGGCAATTTTGGTGGCCCCTTCTTCGGTGGCAACCCGATACAGCACGCCACGCCGCAGGCGAGAGCACAAGCTACACATGGTCTTACCTTCTGGGATGACTCGCTTAACCGTGCTGTAGGTATCTTGTTCTACAATCCGATACGGCACATCTATCGATTCAAAGTACTCGGGCAGCACATGGGCTGGAAACCCTGGCTGCTTTTGGTCTAGGTTTACTGCCAAAAGGTCGAAGTGGATGGGGGCGTGCTTTTGTAAGTGCCGCAAAATATCCAACAGGGCATAGGAGTCTTTGCCGCCCGAGACACACACCATGACGCGATCGCCTGCTTCAATCATGGCGTAGTCTGCGATCGCCCGACCGACCTTTCCGCGTAGCGATCGCTGCAACCGCTTAAAATTGTTAGACGAGTTGCTCACAGCAAAGGGGGCAGTACTAGTCATAGGCCAATGCCTCAATCGTTAGCTATCCTATAGTTAATAACATCACGTCTTTCTAAGAGCAATACTAACGAGTCCACCCCATACATAGAACACTAGAACCCTCAAAACCAGCCAATTAACGCTCCGTACGACTCCACTGCGGGATCTGAGGCTACTTTGTCAGAGTTTGACAGGTTTTTCCACCTGATTGTGCGTTCCTCAGACAAAGGACAGAAGATAACACCACCCGCAAAATAGGGATTGTAATTAGTAAATCCAAGCTGGCGATAATGCCACTGATCATCAGAAAAATTACCCCCTGAGTCAGCACATACCACGGAGCTAGAAGCATTATCGTCGCCGGCTGTAACCATAACTTTCAATAAAACACCTTTTGCACCCGACGGAACGCCATCGCTTTCTACAAAGCTGACTTCGTGTGGGCCTCCTCCACGAATATCTTTACTCCAAAGCGGTTTGTATTTTTCAGCTGTAAACAGATTGAGCCCCATACTGCCTACCTCATCAATCTCCTGCTGATATGCCGCAACCAATTCAGTCAATTGCTGTCTATAGTCTTCGATGTCAGCTGTGTCGTCGCTAATGGTCTGTGCATCATCCTTAATCTTTTGGATTTCTCTTAACGTTTCTTCTCCAATTTTGGCTTCGACTTGGCTTTGAACTTGGGCAGGAATCTGAGTCAGCGTTATCCCGAAAAAGGCAACTAATAAAGTTACAAAAACAGCTACACCGCTTTTAACCATTTTTTTGTCTGAGCGATATTCAAAGTCAAGCTTCTGAACTTCCTTGGATAGCGCCTGTAATTCTTCTTCTTTTTTGCGTAGCTGTTCAGACAATTCTTTTAACTTATCTGCTTGCGGATCCATCGGTCTCTTTCTTCAGTGACAAATCAAGTAGCTTTACTCTACGGGGCAGCACCACGGTTTTCCAGAAAAATCACAATTAAGTACAGCTTTCGCATAATAGCGAGACAATAGCGAGATTAAGTCAAGCACTGTATAGTGTTGCTGATCTTTCACTGGTTTAGGCGTACTTATCATGATCATTTCCATGTATCGCTCCTCTGTGCCTGTGTTGACGCGATCGCTCAAAAACCTCATCCACATCCTAGAAAAAGGCGCGGCCCACGCAGAAGCCAAAGGCATTGACCCCACTGTCTTAGTCAATAGCCGCCTCTACCCCGACATGTTTGCCCTCGCCAAGCAGATACAGGTCGCTTCAGATGTATCCCGCCGTGGGATGGCCCGCCTAGCAGGTGTCGAAGCGCCCCCAATAGAAGATAACGAAACCACCTTTCTGGAGCTGATTGAACGTCTCGAACAGAGCATCGCCTATGTGGAGACCTTCACCCCCGAGCAGATTAATGGAACCGAAGAAAAAGACATCGAGCTTCCCATTGGTCAGGGGCAAACTATGACGCTCCAGGGCTGGCCCTTTCTCACCTTCTTTGTACTGCCCAACGTATACTTCCACGTGACCACCGCTTACGACATTTTGCGCCACAACGGGGTAGACGTCGGCAAGCGTGATTTCTTAGGCAAACCAGCGTAAGAATTTGTACAGGCTCATCCCTGGTAGCAAGTCCGATAGCAAGCCCAATAGCAAGTCACCCCTCTGCTAGCGAAGCAGCCTTGAGCGAAGCTGTGAAGAATATCTTGACAACTGCTGATTCAGAAACCGCCCCGCGTTAGAATCAGCAGACTATTAACATGCTATGAGAGGATTGCTGATGAGCGCAGACTACGGCCTAGGCACAAAGTGTTTACATGCGGGGCAAGAAGCCGATCCCACCACCATGGCTTGCGCGGTGCCGGTCTATCGCACCAGCGCCTACAAGTTTCGCGATACTGAGCACGCAGCCAACCTATTTGCCCTCAAAGAGCTGGGCAATATCTACACCCGGCTGATGAACCCCACCCACGACGTGCTCGAAAAGCGCGTTGCCGCGATGGAGGGCGGTGCCGGTGCGCTGGCACTCGCCTCTGGCACCAGCGCCATTTTTTACAGCATTATCAATATTTGCCAAGCAGGCGACGAAATCGTCTCGGCCAATACGCTGTACGGCGGCACCTACACCATGTTCAAAAATATCCTGCCGCAGTTTGGCCTCAAGGTAAACATGGTCGATCCGCGCAATCCTGAGAATTTTCGCAGCGCCATTACTGACAAGACAAAGCTGGTGTTTTGTGAGACGGTGACGAATCCTGCTCTGGAAGTGGCAGACCTAGAGGCAATTAGTGCGATCGCCCACGAAAACGGCATCCCTCTTATCGTCGATAGTACCTTCACCACCCCCTACCTTATCCGCCCCATAGAGCATGGCGCAGACATTGTTATTCATTCTCTTACCAAGTGGCTAGGCGGTCACGGCACCGGCATTGGCGGCATCGTCGTTGACTCCGGTAAATTTGACTGGACCTCCGGCAAATTCCCCCTGATGAGCGAGCCTGAAGCGAGCTATCACGGTCTTCGTTGGGCCCACGACTTAGGGCCGCTTGCACCACTTGCCTACATCTTGCGGATGCGCCTCATTCCACTGAGGAACCTTGGTGCATGTATCTCCCCAGATAATGCCTGGATATTCTTACAGGGCATCGAAACCCTACACCTCAGAATGCAGCGCCACTGCGAAAACGCCATGAAAGTTGCAGACTTCTTGCAGCAGCAGCCCAGCGTTGAATGGGTGCGCTACCCAGGCCTAGAAACCGACAAAGCCCACGACGTTGCCAAACGCTATCTCAAAAGCGGCTACGGTGCCATGGTCGTCTTTGGTATCAAAGGCGGCATGGACGCAGGCAAACAGTTCATCGAAAAGCTCAACCTGTTTTCTCACCTAGCCAATGTTGGTGATGCCAAAAGTCTTGCAATTCACCCATCTTCCACAACGCACTCTCAGCTATCAGATGCAGACTTAGAAAGTGCTGGCATCTCACCTGGCCTCATCCGTCTCGCCATCGGTATCGAAGATGTAGAAGACATCATCAACGATTTGAAACAGGCATTTGCTGGCTAGTAAACACCGCCCTTACATACACAAAAAGGCCTCATATGAGGCCTTTTTGTGTATCAATTCTCATCCCAACTTCCCCATGAGCATTGGCCCCGTCCAAACCCAATTCTTTCAACTCACCGAACCCTTTCCTCTAGACTCCGGCGAATCTTTTGATACGCTCACCCTCGCCTACGAAACCTACGGCACCCTCAACGCAGACGCCAGCAACGCTATTCTCGTCTTCCACGCCCTTACCGGCAGCCAGCACGCCGCAGGCATTAACAAAGCTGTACCCGGTGTTGAAGCCTTCTGGCGCGAAGAATGCTTCTTGGGCTGGTGGAATGCCTTCATTGGCCCTGGCAAAGCCATCGATACAGACCGCTACTTTGTCATCTGTGCCAACTATTTGGGTGGCTGCTATGGCTCTACTGGGCCGTATTCTATCAATCCAGAAACAGATCAACCCTATGGCAGCAGCTTTCCGCAGGTGACCGCCTGGGACGTTGTGCGCAGTCAGCTGCGCCTGCTAGATCACTTGGGCATAGCGTGTTTACATGCGGCCATCGGCGGCTCCATGGGCGGCATGCTGTCGTTTTTGCTGGCCACACGCCGCCCCAATCGCATCAAAAAAGTCATACCCATGGCGACGGGGCTAGAAACCACCGTGCTGCATCGCGTGCACAACTTTGAGCAAATTCTAGCGATTCGCAACGATCCCAATTTTCAAAACGGCGACTATTACGCTGGCTTGCCACCCAAGCAGGGTCTACTGTTGGCTAGAATTATCTCTCACAAAACCTTTGTTTCACTCACCATGATGGAAAAAAGAGCCAAGCAAAAAGTCATGGTAGATCAGCCTATCAGTCACTTTTATACGCCGTCTAATCCGGTAGAGTCCTATATGCTGCACCAAGGGACAAAGTTTGCAGAGCGATTCGATGCCAACAGCTATCTGCATATTATGGATATGTGGCAGCGCTTTAGCATCAATGCTCAGCAGCCCGATTTATTCAAAGGCTGCGCCCATCAGCAATACCTCATCTTTAGCATCGATTCAGACGTTTGCTTTTATCCCGAAGAGCAAAAAGTCATTGTCAAAGCCCTAGAAGCGGCCCAAATGGACGTCACTCACATTACAGTTCACTCCGACAAAGGCCACGACTCTTTCTTGCTAGAGCCTGATTTGTACGCGCCCTATATCCATTTCATTTTAGAAGGGGCCTAAAGACTGGCGTCAGCGCTGGCCTCAGAGAACGCTTCAGTCTCTGAATTACTGTCTGAGCTTTTGTTGTGGTTGATAGCGTCCTGAATATGTAAGAGATAGTTGCTAGCCGCGATCAACAAAATAGCGAGTGCGACATAAATTAGGTCGCTAAGCTGCGTAATATCAATACTCAGCGTCTTCTTAAACAAGTTCACAATCAACGCAACAACAATCACCTTGACCAGCTTGCTTTTCAAATCTTCTAAAGATTCACTTTGCAGCAGATTGACGTCGCGGCGAAAGCGAACGTCTATCTCCGAGATAAATAGTTCATAGATGCCATAGCTAAAAATCAGTAGCACAATACCGATGAGGTAGTAGTCTATGCCGCCAATGATGTAAGAGACTATCTTGTTGGTGACCTCGCCTTCTGGATCGTCAACGTTGAATTCGAGGACAAGCCCCGCCCAAATATCTAGGGTGCCAATCAAAAAGAATTTGACCGAGCTAAATAGGCTAAAGATAACGGGCAACAGTACAAAAAAGCGAAAGTTCCAAATAATGGTTTCAAAAACAACCTCTATTCTCTTGAATCGTCTCATGGGCTTTTTTCCGTGCCTTACTCAGCCACAGCTTGATTGTACAGAGCAACTTCATAGGCGTTAATGGCAGGCGCAGACGAGAGGGCCTCTTGGTCTACCATAAATTCTGCAGAATCTTTAAGCACTTGACTAATCCCACCGGGGGCTTCGGGAACCCCCAGATATTGATTAGACGCCTGCTCATCAGTACTCACCCAAACCAGCTCACTCATGACCCTACTCGTTTCTTCTGGGGAGAGTCCAACGGCCTCCGAAATAACAGCAGCGGCTTCCGTCGGATTCGTTCTATAAAATTGAACGCTCTCATTGAGCAACTTGACATACTGACTTAAAAAGTCAGGATAGCTTGCAGCAAACTCTTCACTTACAACGCCCAGATCAGCCGTGACAATGCCTTTTGCCATCAGCTCTTTAGAGGTCGTTATAACGCGTCCGTTATTGTTGAGTAATTTAGCCAGTGTCGGCTGCCAAATAAAACCACCATCTATATCACCTTTCTCCCAAGCGTCCACGATAGCCTGAGGCTGCATGTCAACAATATTAACGTCACGGGGAGGAATGTCTTCTTGATCTAGGGCAGAGAGTAGACTGAAATGAGAGGTAGAGCCAAATGGGACAGCTATTTTCTTACCCTTTATTTCAGCTAAATTAGTCACCTTAGAAGCCGCTGTTACCGCAAGCGCTTCATTATCGCCAATGATGTTGTGAATAAAGTACACCTTATAAGGTAGGCCCTGGGCAACGCCCACAGAAGCAGGAACAGAGCCCACCAGACCCACGTCAATTTTGCCAGCCATCATAGCGGCATTGACCGTACGCCCAGAGTCAAAAGGCATCCATTGAATATCCACCTCTGGAAATTCGGCCTCTACGCTGCCCATTTCTTTTGTCAGCAGCTCCGCGTTTGGCACCAGCTGATACCCAATGCGAAATTCAGTGGGGAGCCCTCCGCTGTTGCCACTCGTCTGTATAAACGAAGGGCTCTCTCCCCCACAGGCGACCAACGTAACGATAAGCGCAAGCAAAAAGAACCCTAATAATAGGTTCCATTTCCTATGAAAATATCTATTGAGGATATACATGATTCAGTTCAGTTGGGGATTGCAGAGACAAACCATTGCCATATTGCCAACACAGATGATAGCCAACACAGATGATATCAGCCTGCTGACAGCTTCAAGGTATCGTTTATGGTCTGTGATGGATAAAAACAAAAAGACAAGCGTGCTAACCGAACCTATGGCAAGCTAATTTCGCCTCCTGGTATGGTTTTCTTCTTCATTTACGCGGGTTGTCTACACTCAAAAGGCGCAGCAAGGTTTGGCACAATAAGCATGTAAAGAAAAGAACCCAAAACAAAGGCCCCAACTGGGCACAAAGAGGATATAAACATGCTGAAATTTGCTTTAACAACATTAGTCACAGCGCTGAGTCTACTTGTCGTTGACTTCTTCATTCCAGGAGTCGGGATTGCCACATTTCCGGTCGCGCTAGGCGCAGCACTGTCTATTGGTCTGGTCAATAGCTCAATCAAGCCTATTGTAAAGCTGTTTTCGTTTCCTGTGACGCTACTGACTTTAGGCAGTTTTTCGCTCGTGGTGAATGGTTTCTGCTTCTGGCTGGCGTCTCTCGTCGTTCCTGGATTTACCATTCACGGGTTGTTTGCCTTTATCTTTGGCCCCTTAGCGCTGTCTTTCATCAGCACCTGGTTTACCGGCTACTTGGCTAGCAAAGGCATTGAGCAAAAGCTGGCAAGCCTTGGTCAGCAGCCTACCGTTCAAAGGGTTGAAGGCTACACCGTAGATGCGGCAACAAATACGGTTACTGTTGAGGCCGTTACTGTCTCCTAGCTGACAGCAACAGACGTAAATTCATTAAGGGTCCTATGGCTCTGTTGCAACCCATTCACAATCGCTCTCATGACCAAACAAGATAGCGTCCTCTAATGTTGCTAGAGGACGCTATCTTGTTTAGAGAAGGGGCTATGCCACGAAATCGCTCAAAGTAGGCAGCCTTAATGCAGCGTTAAAGTAGCCACTCTACAGTAGAGGACTCTATATGGTCTGTCGCTAGCTTCTGATGACGTTTTCTATCCCTGCCAACTATCGTCAATTTTTGCCACGCTTCTATCGGCTGGCGTCAGTAGCTGTTTTTTCTAATATGATGGTGCCGCTAGCGGGGCTATTTGACGCTGCTTTTTTGGGTCATTTAGAAGACATTGAATTTCTAGCAGGTGTCATTTTAGGCGGTATCTTATTTGACTATATCTACCGAATTCTGAAGTTTCTACGAAACAGCACAAATGCACTCACAGCCAATGCCCTAGGTGCAGGTGATGACGAGGCAGTGCTGGTAGCACTGCTGCGCTGCGCTGCTGTCGCCTTGATGATGGCCGGGTTTATTTTGTTGTTTCAAACGCCGATTCAACAGTTGGGGTTTGCAGTTTTATCGGGATCTTCTGGGGTAGAAAGCACTGGGCTGACCTATTTTAATGCTCGCATTTGGGGGGCTCCGGCAGTCCTGCTCAACTTTGTTTTAATCGGGTGGTTTTTGGGCCGTGAAATGAATGGAGTCGTGCTGTTAATGTCTTTGGTGGGCAATGGCAGCAATGTACTGTTTGACTATTTGATGATTTTGCAGTGGGGTTGGGAGAGTATGGGCGCGGGGCTAGCTACGGCCCTGAGTCAATATTTGGCATTACTCATAGGATTAGCCGCCATGGCGCTTACCAGTGACTGGCGGCTGTTTCGTCCGGCCTGGGCGCAGGTGATGAATCGGGAGGGGCTGATGAGTGCGATCGCACTCAAAGGAAACATCCTCGTGCGCTTCTTGGCCTTAATCTCGGCCTATTCCATCTTCACAAACTTAAGTGCATCGTTTGGCCCAGCGGTCTTGGCCGAAAATGGATTGCTTTTGCAAATTGCAATGTTGAGTCAGTTTACGGTGCAGGGCGTTGGCATGACTTCCCAGACGCTGATTGGGAATTTCAAAGGTAAAGGAGAGCCAGGGCAGATTTTACCCGTGCTAAAGGTAGCGTTGGTTACTGGGCTGGCGATCGCACTTCTATTTGCCCTCAGCGCCGTCTTATTTCCAGCTGCCGTCTTCCAGCTACTGACGAACCATAGCGAAGTCGTCTCTGCCATGGCACAACACTCTGGCTGGCTAATGCCTTTACTCAGCCTAACGGCCGCCGCCTTCATGCTAGAGAGCTACTTTACCGGCATCAAAGACGGCGCCACCCTACGAAACGGTGCGCTGATAGGATTTTTGCTAGGCTTTGCACCTTTGACCATTCTGGCAATGTACAAGCAGAGTGAGTTTTTGTTGTGGAGTGCCCTCACAGGCTATATGGCTGTATTACTCGCTTTCTTGACGATGAAGCTAGTCTTGACCCATCGAGACATGATGGCAAACCACTCGTCAGAGACAGCGCCAAAAGAAGTAGCCGCAATGCAGTAGGCTTAAGAGCAGATAAACGGTGAATAAAAATGAAAAAAGAGTCGGCTTTACTGACGTTGTTGTTATCAGTCTCTACGGTAATGGTTTCAGCGATAACGGCACGACCGACCATGGCCGATGAAGTCTGGACAACAGAAGAATTTGACGTTGTCTACCAGGAAGACCGCAACGAAACAGCCATCTGGACCTATGGAGACGACAACAATAGCGGCACTATCTTTATAGATGGGCTAGGCGGCGTATTTACTGGGCGCGGTAGCTACACTGGCTACTGGACACAAGCAAACTCCTCCCTACGCTGCGATACCTTTCGCGAAGGGGCCGACGGCGAGCCCACCTATCACTGGGGCCGCTTTGAAATCAGCTTTCTCGATGCTGATTTTCCCTCACGGTGGCACGCTCACTTTGGCCTGTGCGACAGAGAGGCAAACGTCCCTTTAAATGGTACGCCTGTTGTGGGAGCGCTGTAATTCACCATTAGTTCTTTTGACAATGCCCATGCCAAAGCGAGTGTTTATCCCAACACTGCAATATTGGGTAAAGTCTGCCAGAGCATTGATGCGCTTGGTAATGAGAGGATCTCCTTTGCCGCCTACACGAAAGCTAATATGACCGATGCAGCCAGTCATCATTTGAAAAGAGTTACGCAGATTAAGCTGGGCAGTTTGGGTTTCTATATCGAAGCGGGTGGGGGCGATATTGGCAATGAGGCTAGGTGCAAAAACCAAACCACTGTAGCGATTCCAATATTTGCGTAGGGGTTGAAAAATCGCATCGGCAGTGGGCAGTGGTGTGGTGCAGCCGTCAGACTCAAAGGCCGTCGGCGTCATAAACCGCAGATGAATATCGCGTTCGTATGGCGAGGCATGTTTGTACAGATCCGGGTAGCTACAGCTGCTGGCCCAGTCTAGCCCCGGCAAATCGGCTGTGATATGGGCTATCTTTACGCTAGCTGGCCCTAGGGGAAAGGTTTCGTTACGCAGCTGATTCCACAAAAAAATAAGATGGTCAAACAGCGCATCATCCAAAAAAGAAATACGCCACCAACAATCTGTCCCGGCAGGAATCGTACTGCTGTAGGTATGTTGTAGTGACTCTGGTCGTGCAGGTATATTCGGCTGGCTACGGGAGGTGGACTGTTCTTTTGGTAGGCCAGGCCAGCGCATTTTTATTTTTTCGGAAACCTGAAGCGATGTTTTGAGCGATGACTGAGCAGATTGATTTCCTTGGGTAGGGGTTAAAAGCGGCGAGGTAAGCTGCAAAGCGCTCAGGCTGTAGGCGCGATTCTTCTTGTCTCGGCGAAGAATATGGCCCAGCGCTGGATCAACAAGGTCTAATAAAGTAAAAAATAGCTGCTGAAGGGCATAGCCTTGCAGATACTTTGGCGCGATCGCACTTTGAGTAACCAAATTCAAAACAAGACTTTGAGGCATAGGCGTTAGCGCAAAAGGTCAGACAGGGCCTGCCATCGGAAAGTTACGGCGAGAAGTTGCGTAGGAAAATTGCGTGGGAGAGGTATAAATTGTACGAATATTCCCATATGTAAGGTAATCAGATAACCTCCAAACAAAAAGACAGAAAGGTAAGAGGAAAGTGTGAGGAAAATCGTAAATTCATGGAATCTTTATATTTAGGTGCCGACTTCTGATGTGGAGTGTGCTGACGTAGCAATGGATCTAGATAGTGAAGCGAATGGGTGTTTTATTGATTTGGCTGATAGCAGGTGTGTTATTTTTCTTGAGCCTGTGGACGGTCATTCCAGCGTTTAACTTTTCGCTGCTGCCGCTAACGGTTGCCGTGGCAGAGATCAGCCCGCTGCTGTGTTTGGTCAGTGCGACTATGCTCATCATTTTGCACTGGCTCAAGCGCTACCCGCCCCGCCTTTTGCTGGCGCTGCTGATTATCTCGCTGATTCTCACCAGCCTGCCTTTACTCCGGCTACCCTTCGCCGTTTCCCAAGCCAATCAGTCCATGGCCCAGACATTCCCGACCAGGGCATCGTCTGTGTCCACGCCGCCCTTCAGCCTCACGACGTTTTTCAGCGGTCTTTTTGGCATCGCTGAATCTACCCCCCAATCCCCACAGCACTCCCCTGTCAGGCATCAGTCACAAATCCCGTTTGCAGCACCCGCCGAAACGCCTCTATTTTTAGACTTATACCAGCCACCTCTAGCCAATAACGAAGCAGCAGGAATGCAGCGCTATCCAACCGTAGTCATGATTTATGGCGGCGGATGGAGTAATGGTAGCTCCACCGACAATGAATCGCTCGGGCGATGGCTCGCTGCCAAAGGCTACGTGGTGGTTGCCATTGACTATCGGCATACGCCAGACTTTCAGTTTCCAGCCCAGATAGAAGATGTAAAAACGGCGCTGTCTTTTGTGCTCGACCGAGCAGATGAGTATAAAATTGCACGCGATCGCATTTCTCTCATCGGTTGGTCAGCCGGTGCTCAGCTTGCCATGCTTGCAGGCTTCGAAGCCGATTCACCCTTCACAGATTCCATCAAGAGTCTCATTAGCTTTTATGGCCCTGTAAACCTAGCCGCAGGCTACAGCGATCCACCCAAGCCCGATCCCCTAGATGTAAAGCAGGTACTGCTCGCCTATCTGGGCGGCACGCCCGATGAACTGCCAGATGCCTACGCAGCCGCGTCTCCCATCACCTACGTCCAGGCAGCGGAGCCTGACGCTTTGCCACCCACCCTGCTTGTCTATGGCGGTAGAGATCACATTGTAGAAGCGCGATTTGGCCAGTACTTATACGAACAAATTATCCAATCGGGCAATCAGGCCGTTTGGGCAAAAATTCCCTGGGCCGAGCACTCGTTTGACAAAGTCTTTTATGGCGTGGGTAATCAAATGGCCCTGCATTTTTTAGAACGTTTTTTGGCACAGACCCTTTGACTGTTTTGGCTTTCACTACTTTCTCATAGGCGGTAGGCATATCAGGATTATTCAACTGTCCCACCGCTTTTTTGTAAGTGTAATTTCAGTGGTATCGTGTATGCGCTCGTCGCACATGCGTAGGGAAATACCATGACCATACTGCTAAAAACCGCCCTCAAAATTGGCATTGCAAGTTCACTGGTATGCAGTGTCTTTGGGCATCCCCTGCCAGCATTTGCCCGCAGTACCTCACCTGCCGGACAGGCAAAAACAGCCACAGAAATTCCGTTAGAAGACATGCCCTCATGGGCCACTGAAGACTTGTCCAATGGAGACTTCTCTACTGAAGACCTTTCGACCGAGGACTTTTCGACCGAGGACTTTTCGACCGAGGACTTTACCGAAGCAAGCGCCCTCCCCTTTGCAACAACGGCCATGACCGAACTCACCGAGCCGGATGGGACAACGGTGATATTGCCACCGGGGTATGAAGCCGGACGGTCATATCCGGCCTTGGTGTTGCTGCCTTATACAGATCGCACGGCGCTACACATGTTTAATTGGGGCATGTACGATGCCTATCGCGATCGCACCGAAAATGCCTTCATCGTCATCATGCCGCCGGGGCAGGGCAGCTCGGCCAACTGGTCTGGATATGGCTGGGAAGCCATTGTGAACGAGTACGAAAGTTATATTCAACAAGATTTAGATGCGATCGCTGCTAAATACAACGTTGATCAAAGCCAAATGGTGCTCGGTGGATTTTCTCTCGGGGGCGACATGACCTGGGCGCTGAGCCTGCGCAATCCAGACGTCTTTAGCGGCGCAATTGTCATGGGGAGTATGTCTACCTATCGAAATGAACAAAACGCGCAGCTATTAGCCCAGCGAGACTTTCGCTACTTTATGGTGATGGGCGGCTACGACGGCAACCGGGGCAGCATGTACAACGCCCTAGACGTGCTCGATGCCAATGCCATCGACTACCACTATGAGGAAGTTGGTAATGCCGGGCACGGTGATCTGCCAGAACAAATGGAACACGATTTGTTTTTGTCAGCGATGGATTATGTTTTACGCGATCGCCCCTCATCTGAGACCACGCCAGAGAATTCTGTTTTTTGAAAATAGATTTGTTGTTTAACCCGTGTTTTTGCTGAAATATCTAGGTATAGCCTGCGTTTAGGGGCTATTGTCCATGGGCAAACTGAGTGCGTAACTACGTATATGCGCTCACTACCATGCCTCTCAGAAAACAAGTCAGCATTAAAGGAAGCATTGTTCTTCCCATGCTCTTACTCAACGTGGGCATGAACTATTTTAGTGCTGATTCGCAGACTAGCGAGTCGGCACTGGCCTCTTCCTCATCACAAGTGTCAGGCAGTGCTATTCACTCAGAGATGATCACTACAGATCTCGATCTGTCTGCGCCACTCACCGAAAGTGAAGAGCTCGCCCAGGCTGCGGCAGCAACTGCCCTGTGGAATCAAAAAGAAGTCCGTGGCATTTACATTAGCCGCTACCAAATCACCAACAGAGCCAGCGAAGCCACCATTCGGGGCCGCGTCCGCTACTACAAGCAGCAAGGCATCAACACCATCATTCACGGCGTCTGGGGCAACGGCTGCACCATGTATCCCAGCGACGTCATGATAAAAACATTTGGCATCCGCAGCTGCCCCAACGAATTTCAAGACCAGTGGCTGGACTGGATGATTGACGAAGCTCACCAGCAGGGGATGGAGGTGCACGCTTACTTTGAAAAAGGCATCAAGCTAGATAGAAACAGTCCTATTTTTGACGTAGCGGTTGCCAACAACTGGTTTGTCCCTGGCATAGATAGAACCTATGCCTCAGTAGAGCACCACGTGCTAGACGTACAAAACCCAGCCATCAGCCAATTTTTTGAACAGATCATGATGGAATTTGTGAGGCGCTACCCCACTATAGACGCAGTACAGTGGGACGACTACGTGGGCTATCATGCCGCGCTCCCAGGAAACGTAGATCGCACCGCTAGCCTAACCAGCTTTGTACGAAGAATGCGCGACAGCATGAAGTCGGTAAATCCTAATGTCAGCTTTGACATTTGCCATCACAACCCCTATTGGGGAGCCCGCTACTTTGCTGCAGACTGGGAAAACTGGGGCGCAGATCGCGCCTTCATTCAGGCCTACAACGATGCCAATTTTTACGACGAAGTCGGCTATGTCGAAAACTATGAAGGCATCGCCATTTCAGACAATCAGCTCCATCGGCTAGAGCACATCATCAACAATCCCAATATTAAAAGCGTGTTGATTTTCCCCACTTTTGGCGACCCAGAGGCGGCAGCACGCAGAGTAAACGCAACCATTACAGGACGTTAGGCTCAGGTACTTCGTGGAACTGATAAGTCGAGAGTTGATGTTTGTTCAATAAACATCTGTTGTATAGTTATTTGTTGTGTTGCTATGGCGGCTAAAAAGAAAAAATCAGGCTGTGGTTGTCTATCCTCTTTGATGCTACTGACCGCTGTTGGTGGCTTTTGGGGTGTGATCGTTCCTCGGCTAGACCGAGTAAATGTACAAACGGCCAGTAATGGCGATGTCATTGGCGTCATCACAGAGCTGATGACATCGCCACAGGCCGCCCCACGCCCACGCCCTGTACTGGTAACGCCGCCCGCCGCAAGTGCATCTACAACAAATGCATCGCCAGCAAGTACCCTACCAACGGTTAATGAGTCTGGCATTGTTCCCGAACCTGCCCTGCCAGAGCAGTGGGCGAATAAAGCCTTTAGAGGAATTTATATTAGTCGCTACCAAATTACCAACCGAGCCAGCGAGCAGATGATTCGCGATCGCGTTCGCCACTACAAGGCCCACGGCATCAACACCATCATTCACGGCGTCTGGGGCAATGGCTGCACCATGTACAAAAGCGACGTTATGCGCACCACCCTGGGCTACTCCAGCTGCCCAAACCTTTTTCAGGACCCATGGCTAGACTGGATGATTGACGAAGCCCACAAGCAGGGCATGGAAGTACATGCCTACTTTGAAAAAGGCATCAAGCTAGACGAAAACAGTCCCATCTTTGATCTAGCAACAAACAAAGGCTGGTTTGTCCCTGGTATCGACAAAACCTATCCAGGCGTCGATCACTATATCCTAGATGTCGAAAATCCTGAAGTCGCCAAATACTTCAAGGAGATTTCCGCAGAATTTGTCCAGCGCTATCCCACGATTGACGCCGTGCAGTGGGACGACTACGTCGGCTACCACGAAGAGCTACCTGGCGAAGAAGATCGCACTGCCCAGCTCACCAAATTCATGCTAGACATTCGCCAAGCCGTCAAGCAAGCCAATCCCAACGTCAGCTTCGATGTCTGCCACCACAACCCCTACTGGGGAAAGCGCTACTTCGACGCCGACTGGGCCAACTGGCAAGTAGACAGAGCCTTTATCCAAGTCTATAACGACGATAACTTTGACGAGGAAATGGGCTACGTACAACAACATTCCGGCATCGCCATCTCAGACAGTCAGTTTGGCCGACTAGAGGCGCTGGCCAACAATCCCAACGTCGGCAGCGTATTGCTCTTTCCCTCAGACGGCAATCCAGAAGCGACCGCCGCAAGATTCAAAGAGATTTGGTCTCGTAACGCCTTATGAACTAACCTCATGAACTAATCTCCTGAACTAATCTCCTGAACCAACCCCACGAAGCAACAAAGCTGAGTTATCTTCGCCACAACAGAGTTTTTTAAGATGACCTTTTGGCTGTTATCTTTAGCTTCATTGAGGCAGGCGGTGCCATTGTCAGACCACGACGAGACGGTAGCAGCGGGCGAGCGTGTGGCAATGTGAGTTCAAAGTCTGTTAGCAACGTAGCGATGCTGAGCTTAAGTTCCATCATCGCAAGCGCGGAGCCAATGCAGTAACGATGGCCACCGCCAAAGGGTAAAAACTCATAGGGCGCAAACTGACGTTCTAAAAAGCGTTCGGGACGAAACTTTGTAGGCTCGGGGTAGATGTCCGGGCGCTGATGAATAATGTAGGTGGCAGGCATGAGGGCAGTGCCCGCCTTGAAGTGATAGCCCTCGATGGTCATTGGTTCGCGCAAGGCGCGGATAAAGGTCGTGGGTGTGATGGGATAAATGCGCAAAGCTTCTTGGCAGACTGCCGTGAGGTAGGGCAGCTGTGTGAGTGTCATCGGGTCAGGCGTTGGCCCCAAAGCGTCTAATTCAGCTCTGAGCTGTTGTTGTACCTCTGGCAAATAGTGAACCCAGTACAGCACCCAAACAATGGCAGAGGCAGTGGTCTCATGACCCGCCAAGAGAAGTGTGACAATCTCATCGTGAAGTTCTTCATCACTCATGGCGCCGCCGTTATCGTCTCGTGCCTGGAGTAGCAGGGTGAGAATATCTGTTTTTTTGCCGGGCTTAACCGCTGAATGTTCTAATTGCTGGCGGCGATCGCGTATCTGGGCATAAATGAGCGATCGCACTTCTTCGCGCAGGCGAATAAACTTTCCCCAAGGACTCCATGCCCCCAAATCTTTTTGCAAGCCTGGAAAAAACAGAAAGCTGGCCGTAATCGGGTAGGCAAAAGAATCCAGCAGTGTGCCCATCAGCTGCTGGAGCCGGATTAACTGTTCGCTTTGCTGTGTGCCCTTTTGCTGGCCAAAAACTGCCTGTAAAATGACGCCCAACGTCAGATTTTGGATGGGTGCTCTAGCGAGAATAGTCTGCCCCGGTTGCCAGTCAGCGCTGATATCACGAGTGATGTCACAAATGAGCTGTCCATAAGCCCGCAGCTGTTCACCATGAAAAGGTGGCATGAGTAGCTTACGCTGCCTTTTGTGAGGCGGACCGTCCAACAGTAGGATAGATTGCCTGCCCACCATTGCTTCTAGAATGCCGTTACCCTGTCCGGTCACGACCTTGTCGTCATCTAACGCAAAGATTTCTTTTACGACAGCAGGCTCACCGACATAAACCAGTGGTGACGAGCTCTCACTCCCGATTTGAAACATAGCGCCATAGCGCCGAACGCTATCGTCCATATATTTTGTCGGCTGCAAAATAAGGCGAAGAATTCGCAAAATGCGTCTGATGCCCTTTGCCTTAGGCCCGTCGATAGTACGAGACGTTAGCTGACTGACTGTAGCGGTACCTGTAGCTTTGTTTGTCATTACGCTTTACCTGTGAAAAGTCTATCAACGCTGACTTTCAAGGCTGGCATTGCAACAGGCGTGATAGTTCCTGATTTTATTTGAGTTACAGAGCCATACCGTCCATTTTGAGGTTCTCGATGAATCCAGATTTGTTTTCCAGCGACATCGATGACCCAATAGTCTTTAATGTTATCTGCTGCGTAAATCGCAGCCTTTTTACCTAGGTCATAGTCTAGGGTGGAGTTAGAGACTTCAATTAGCCAGTAAATATCTTCTGGGCCTGGATGTCTTTCGTCGTATTGAGTTTCTGGTGCTTTTACAACAGCAATGTCAGGCTGTGGCTCTCCGTCCGAAGGCAGCGTAATAGGCGCAGCAGAAAAAATAACTGCTCGGTGACCCAGTATTTCTTCTAAATATTTTGCCTCCCGTCTGTAGGTTGCCCGGTGAATCGGTAGCTCTGGTGCCATGTCCACTATTTGCCCGTCAATTAGCTCTACTTGCCGTTCTGCCAGCAGGCCATTCACGATCATTTGATGGTAGTCCGAGACTCTCCACCTTGTTAGGGTTCTAACCATGGCTTAATCTTTTATAACTATTGTATTGTTGCACTCACGAGCTGTTCAAACTGGCTGACTGACCTTTCAACAATTGCTAAGCTGTCTTTCCAAAATTGAGGCTGGCTTAAGTCTTTTTGAAGGTGATGCTGCACGAGGTCTTCGGCGGTCATTGTGCCAGTATCGCGCAGCAGGGCAGTGTAGCGTGGGTCGAAGTCATTGCCATAGACAGGCTGCTGGGCATAAATGCCAAGACTGAAGAGATAGCCAAAGAGATAGGGATAGTTGTAAAAGCCGAGCGAGGAGATAGAGAAGTGAAGTTTGCTGGCCCAAAAGAGATCATCGTATTCACTCAGGCTATCTTCAAACCAGAGCTGCCAGCTGCTGTTCATCATGTCGCATAGCTGTGCGGGGCGAACCGCGCCGATCTTTCTAGCTTCTACGAGGCGCTTTTCAAATTCGTAGCGGGCAGGAATATTTAGTAAGAAGGTAGAGGCGCTTTGGGCGTCTTGCCAGGCAATTTCTAGCTGCTGGGCGGGTGTTGTGGCTTTGGCCATGAGCGCTTCACGGACGAGGGTTTCGCCAAAGATGCTGGCGGTTTCGGCGAGGGTCATGGGGTAGCGGCACTGGAGGCGAGGCAAATCTCTCATGACCCAGTTGTGCCAGGCGTGGCCTAGCTCGTGGGCAAGGGTGAGAACATTTGTCATCGTTCCCTCGTAGGTCATAAAAATGCGGGGCTCGCGAGGCTCGGCAAAGCCGGAGCAGTATGCGCCGGTAGCTCGGTTTGGGGTGGGGGCGCCGTCAATCCAGCCTTTTTCGGCCATCATGATGGCAAAGTCGCCCATGTCTGGCGTGAGGGTGTTAAAGGCGTTGGCAATGAGTGCGATCGCATCTTCAAAAGAAATATTCTCTTCCTCTCCGGCTGATTGATTGGCCGCTGGTGCAGGGGCCATCGTATCCCAAGGATGCGCTTGCGTTTGACCCATTGCCCTAGCCATGGCATTAAGTGCCCGCTGCCCAATTTCACGCTGCTGATAGGTTGTCTCCATCAGTGCGTCTAGCGTGCCACGAGCGATGCGGCTAGTGTGGCAGCTTTCGTCTAGATAGTGCAGACGACGAGTACTGGCTCGCTTTTCGGTTTCTTCTAGTCGCCAGCCGTTAATCGCATTTAGGCCGGTAGCCACCGCCGTTTGCTGCGTCTTCCAGGCTGTGCGAATGCCGTGCCAAGCGGCCTTTCGAGTGTCACTATCGGGATGGCTGAGCAGGTTTGCCGCTTTAGCCAGGCCCATTTCTTCCCCCTGAATGGTTGTTTTGAGGGTGCCTGCAATTTCGCTGTAGAGGTTGCCCCAAGCATGTAAGCCGCTAGTTGCCAGGGCCGTAATGAGCTGTTCTTCACTGACGCTAAGCAGCTGGTCTTTTAGCCGACGCCGATGATTGATTAAAAAGGCCGTATCTGCCATGGCCGGGTCAGCAAAGAGCGTGGTCACGAAAAGCTCGCTGGCCCGCAGTAAGAAAATATCGAGTGGCGTCAGCGCCTGCTCTAAATCAGCACTCAACTTTTGTAGAATGGGCAATCTCAGTACCTACATTTACACCGCTCTCAGCGTTGATACGCAAGATCCAAATGCTAATCAGTGGATGCCCATTCTACAAAAGTTGAGTGCTGATTTAGAGCAGGCGCTGA
>JBCBKQ010000047.1:0-27098 GCA_038521595.1 Cyanobacteria bacterium J06627_28
CGTTTATCAACATGCGCGAGCACGCTGATTAGCGGTTGGCTGAAGAAAATAATAACGATGTAGTATTGCGGTACGCCTTAGTTTGACCTGACTTCTGACGTTGACTCAGTTACGTTGAGGCAAAGATTGTCAGCTCTGAATTGTCAGCTCTGAATTGTCAGCTCTGAATTGTTAGATCTTCTATGTGAGTCATCAGCCATGGAATCCAGTTTCTTGACCGCAGTTTTTTTGCCGCTGGCACTGTTTGTCATCATGCTGGGTATGGGGCTAGGGCTTACTTTAGATGACTTTAAGCGAATTTTAGTCGCTCCTAAAGCGGTCATTTTAGGGCTTGTTGCCCAATTGATAGGCTTGCCGCTGCTTGGATTTTTGCTTGTCAGTATTTTTCCACTGAGCCCGGAGCTGGCCGTTGGCGTCGTGATTTTATCGGCCTGCCCTGGTGGGCCAACGTCTAATCTGGTGACGTACTTAGCCAGGGGAAACGTTGCTCTATCTATTACGCTGACCGCTATTTCTAGCCTTGTGACTGTTTTCACGGTTCCTATCGTGGTGAATGTTGCGATGGAGCGATTTTTGGGTGCGGGCACAGCGCTCCAGCTGCCGCTACTGGGCACGATGCTGCGAATTGCTGTGATTACGCTTATTCCAGTTTCTTTAGGAATGCTGCTGCACAACAAATCGCCTCGACTGGCTGCTCGTATAGAAAGGTGGGTGAAGTGGCTATCGCTGTTTTTCTTAGGACTGATTATTGTTGGACTTTTGCTGAAAGAGCGGGCTCAAGTGGGTAGCTTTTTCTTGCAGGTGGGTTGGGTGATGCTGGCACTGGTGGTGAGTGCAATGGGATTGGGGTATGCGATCGCAACCCTAGCCAATCTAGACAAAGCCACCGCCACCGCCATCACTGTAGAAGTCGGTATCCAAAATGGGACGCTGGCTATTGCGATCGCCAGCGCCCCCACCTTTCTCAACACACCTAGTATGGCCATTCCAGCAGCGATTTATTCTCTACTGATGTTTGCTGTTGGCGGTCTCTTTGCCGGGTGGTCACAATATAGTTTTCGAAGCGTTGCTTAAGACACTCCTATAGCAATCTGCACTAAGCTTGCCAAGCACTAAGCTTCATAGAACAAGCAACTCTTCTGCGCAAGTGTCCTAATGCATCAGGATACTTGCCATACCAGGTAGAGAGGCATCTTGATGACACTGCGTGAGTCTCATAAGACTGTCATACTGAATAGCTTCACTAAACGGCTTCCTCATTCAGCACGAATCTCATCGAGCTTGGCGCGTACGGCCTGAATGTCTTGCCACATCAGCCACTTGGGCTTGCCCGGATCTCGCGATGGGTTGCGCAGTAAATACGCTGGGTGCAAAATCGGCATGCACTGATATCCTTCCCACTCAATCCAGCTGCCCCGAATTTTGGTAATGCCCCGCTTTTCGGTAGGGATAATCCCCTTTACGGCCGTCGCCCCCGTCAGCAAAATAATCTTAGGATTCACCAGGCGAATCTGCTCCAAAATGTAAGGACGACAGGCCTTAATCTCTGGCGCAGTCGGGTTGCGGTTGCCCGGCGGACGACATTTGACGATATTGCAAATGTACACGTCCTTTTCGGTGTCGAGGCGCACCGAACCCAGAATCTTTTCTAGCAGCTGCCCCGAGCGACCGACGAAGGGCAAGCCCTGCTCGTCCTCCTGCTGACCTGGCCCCTCACCAATTACCATGATGGGCGCCTTGGGATTGCCCCGACTCACCACGACATTTGTGCGGGTGTCGGCGAGGCCACAGCGCTGACAGCTTTTGCAGTGGGTAGCCAAGGGCTCCAATGATTCGTAGGTGCCAGCCGGGATGGGGACTTTCGCATCTGTTGGAATTTTGGCAGGGTCAAAGTCTGCGGGGGGCGGGCTAGCTTCGACACCGCTGGCACTAAAGAGATCAATCTGGTCGGGCATGACTCGCGAATGAAAAAGGGCTACCCCCAGTTTAAAGGAAAGTGGGAAACCCAATTTGCAGCTAAGGGATAGCAATGCGATCGCGCTTTAGATAGAAAGTTCAGGAGGTAGACAATTCAGGAGATAGACAATTCAGGAGGTAGACAATTCAGACAGACAGTAAATTTTGGTACTGGGTAGTAAGCTGAGCTGCGATCGCACTCCAGCTATAGTTTTCCTTTGCACACTGCTGCGCATTTTCTCCCCTTTGCTGCCGCTCACCCGCCTGAGTTACCGCCTCAGTTAGCGCTGTTGTCAACGGTTCAATCTCTGTGGGCACCACCCACCCAGCCGCACTTTTCTCAATCGCAGGCCAAATGTGCACCTGGTCAGAAATCACCACCGGCAGCTTAGCCGCCATGGCCTCTGCCACCGCAATGCCAAAATTTTCGTAATAAGACGGCAGCACAAATACATCCGCCGCGCTCAGCACCTGGGCCTTTAGCTCGCCACCGATGAAGCCACAAAACGTCGCCGACCCCGCCCAAGGGGAGGCTTCAATCTGTTCTTTTATGCTGTTTTCATAGGCGCGATCTTGAGGATTGGCCCCACAGAGCAACAGATGAAAAGGCTGCTGCTGTTCGTGCAGTTTATTCAGCGCTGGCAACAACAAATCAAATCCTTTTTTGGGATCGATTCGAGACATAAATAAGATAATTGGACGCTCCGGCGGAATGTTGAACTTTTCTCTAATCGCCGCTTGCGAAGGTGCTCTGTCTGGTAGATCTGGCAGTGCTACGCCCAAAGGCAAAATCATGCCTGGCGTCTCTACTCCAAAGCGCTCAGACACTTTGGACTCTAGCTCACTCGTAAAATGAATCGCGCTCGCGCCTGCTAGATTAGGTTTTTCTAGCAGCGCCGCGTAGATCTGTTTAATCTGTTTTTTCTTCTGCAAATCAGCCGGGTCAAGCGTGCCGAGCGGACGCATAATGTAGGGCAGTTTTTTCCAACGGCAAACAGTCGCGGCTGTGGTGCTCACGGGAGAAAACAATGCGTGAATGTGGGCAATATCGTAGTCGGCGGCATTGTCCCACAGCCAGCGAAGCAACTCTGTTGAAAATTTGTAGCGGCGAAAGGGCGAGCAGCGAAAATAAATGACCTCATAGCTGCCCTCTTTGACCGGCACGCCCAGAGGAACCTCTAATGGTGCCTCATCCACATCACCGTTGGAGTCGGTTGTGAGGACAGTCACCTGAGTGATGCGATCTTTGCTTTGCTGACCAAGGGCTTCGGCCAGACCTCGAATCATTTGGCTAGGGCCACCGTACACCAAGGAAATAGAAGGCACAATTTGAAGAACCTTGAGCGGCTTTGGGGGCATAGCAGTGACCAAATGAGAGAGGCAACGATAGCAAATTTACCGCATGGTGGGAAGGTTCAGCTCGCCCGTTATCAAATCAATGTCTAAGCGGGTGCCCCCGGTCAAAATGTATGCAGTATCTTCATCTTGGCTCAGTGTTGGCGAGCTTGATACCCACCAGCCGCTGGTCGCTTTGTCAGCAATCTCAGCAGGGGGAATATCGAGGATCTGTTGAATATCGTCAAAGCTGTACTGGGCGATGAGAATACCTTGGGGATTGAAGAGGGCGATCGCAGACTCACTGGCCACATTAATAAAGTCATCCACCATCAGCACCGTTCCTGCTGTCTCACCCCTGGCGGTCACTAGGGCAAACCTAGGGCCATACTGCTGAGATAGCGGTGTCTGCCAACGGAGCATGTCTCCATCATAGAATTCTGCAACGGCGTTCGGCGTTTCCCAGCTATCGGTGGCCGCTACCACTAGGCGATAGGCTCCTGCCGAAAAGGTCTGCACCAGCGGTGGATGCCGCAAGCGATCAGCTGCCGTAGCATTGAGCATTCTGTCATCCGCCATTCTCTCTGAAGAGATCTCATCAGCGGAGGCCTGGTTAAACAAAGCGTCAGCAAACGTAGCTGGTATCACATTAGACGAGTCAGACGAGCGACCCTGCAAAAAGGTACTCACCAGCACCCCACAGACAGACAGGATGAGGCCAAAGGCAATCAATAGAGGCGTTAATTTGGGCATACCGTCCTAGCGTTTGCGACCTAACGTCAGTATAGAAACGCCGAGCACCGATAGTCCAACCCAGGTAGCCGGTTCTGGAATTTCGCTGCTGTCTGCAGCCGTCTCTGAATAACTATGTAGATGAGCTAAGTGACTATGCGAATGATCCAGATGACTGTGCGAATGGTCTGGGTGACTGTGTGAATGGTCTGAGTGGCTGTGTGAATGGTCTAGGTGACTATGTGAATGATCCAGTGGTAAATCAGCCAAGTTATCTCCCATACCAGTAGCGGCCCCTGTATTGACATCGTCCGCGATGTCGGAGAGCAAACTGCTGCTGCGAATTTCTTTGATTTGGGCGGTGGTGAGCTGACTGGTGCCTACACCGTCGGGGAAAATGTCATCTATGCTGCCAGGAATATTACGAACCGAGCCATCTGTCAGCAGGTTATTGCTGCTACCCGCGCCTAGGGTGGTGTGGCGCAGGCCTAGGTTGTGCCCTACTTCGTGGGCTAGCGTGTCAGCGCGCCCTCTGCCGTTATTAAAGTTGGCGGTGTCTTGGCTAATGAGGACACCATTGGCATCTACCCAAGCAAGGCCAAACTGGGTAACGCCATTGGAGGATTCTATTTCGTCGACAAACCACACATTAATCGGGCCGCTAGTTCTGGTGGAGCTGGGATGGCGGCCAAATGCGCCTGCCCCCCCAGAGCGACTCAACTGATAAAACTCGTGATCTTCCGCGCGGCCGCTGCTGGCATCGATCTTGAGAAAGCGAGACGCATTGAGACGGTTGGTCGGCAAAAAATTGACCTTAAGCTTGGCCTGATCCAAGATCTTGCGAGTGATATCTGCAAATAAGTTGACCTCGGCGCAGCCCGCACCAGCGTCGTTACAGACCTGAATCGGCTGAATGTTTAGCTCACGGGCCTCATCAAAAGAAATCGTGCTATTGCCGCTGCCCCCACCGCCGGTACAGCTGCTGAGGGCAGTACTTAGTGCGATCGCAGCACCCGCAAAAAAGAGCGAACGAAAAGACTGCTGCCGAAAAAACTGCAGTCGCGCCAAAGAATATAGATGATTCACAGTGCCGTCAATACACGCCAGGATGGTTCAAGAGTCGAACATGACCAACACATCAACAACGCACAAGGTAGGCAGCTTAGCGCTAGTAATCGCTCGCTTACAGTCGGCCTATCATCCTATGCCTGTTGGATTTGGGGGGCTACTGGTCAATTGCGTGTGGGGCATCACAGCCCAATTACACCACATTGCCTGTCAAGAACCACCTATAAAGTTCCCTTGTTTTGACTGCTTCTATTAAATTCCCTACAGAAGTTACGCGGGCAATCTAACAAATCCCAACAAAACTCCATCAGCGCAACGTATTGACACAGCTACATGGCAACTGGCTGACTGTAGAGTCGTCCGTCACGATTTGCAGGGTTTATCAGTGTCCAGCAGGCTTGGAAAAACCCTAAAACATAGAACAGTAACCGGCTGACGACCTTGATTGGAGAGCCGCTCTTGTTACAGGGAGGATTGCCCAGTACATGACAGTCAAATAGGCTGAGTGCCAGACGCAGTAGCTGACCCATGGTCAGATTTTTGAGCGCCATCAAAAAATGGTTGTGGTAGAAGGTGGTTTGGTATTTGAGCGATCGCGTACTGATATCGTGGCAGCCTCCCGTCTCTTCACCTAGGTGCACCAAATGCGCCGCTGGGTCGTACCAAACAATGAGCCCAGTCTGACGCATTCGTAGACATAGGTCAGACTCTTCTCGAATGGCGCTGCCCTCAAACCGTTCGTCAAAGCGCAGCCCGTGCTGCTCAAATACCTCCCGGCGAAAAGACATATTGCAGCCCCGCGCCGTAATCACCTGCTGTGGCTTGACCGTATGTACAAGGTCTAGGTGAGACCAAAACACCCCTGGATCCATCGCTTCAGGGGGAAGTTGCTCAATGGGTTCTTTTTTGGATTCGGCCAGCTTCATACGATCAAACACTCGGCCCGCGATCGCCCCCACCTCAGGCCGCCCTTCAAACCCCTTGGCATGGGCCGCCAGGCACCCCTCCGGCAGCTGTACATCATCATCCAAAAATAAAAAGATACTCCCCTTAGCTCGCTCTATCGCATAGTTACGAGCCGCCGGGAGATTGGCCCAGCTCACCTTGTACAGCCGAATTTTGCCGTCCGCAGCCGTCTGGTCTAAAAAGGCCTGCGTGCTTGCTTCATGGGTTTGCGTCTGGTCAACCACAATTAGCTCATAGTCGGTATAGTCTTGAGCCAAGACGCTTTTAATCGACTCACACAGCACAGCTTCTCTGCCGTAGGTCGGAATCATTACCGAAATCAAAGGGCCAGCAGTAGTCATAAAACTCAAAATCTAGAGGTAAAGAACTAAGATTGAACGGACTCAAACGTCAACCCAACTATTAAACAGGTTTTCAGCAGACCCAGACTAACCAAAAGTGGGCTCATTTTTCTTTTGCCGTCGCCGCGCCTTTTTAGAGAGCGCATTCAGATTGCCGCCCGCTTTCAGCAGCGCAGCCTTATCTTGTTCCTGCTGCTCAATTTCTGGAATCTTCAAAATAATGCCCGCCGCCAGCCAGTAGTACACCGAGACCGGATCGACATCCAGCGGATAGTAATAAGGCCAGTAGCTGATGAAGAGCACAAATACCCACATCGAAGCGGCATAGATCCTGAGGTTTTTGTCCTTAGTTTTTCGGTACGCCCGAAACGTTGCTACCGTCACCGTCGTGTATAGGGCCAGCATAGCCATGAGGCCGAGCACCCCAATTTCATGGATTAGTTTAGGGTGATAGGTCTCAATCAAAACCGTATCGCCAAAGATTCGAGCTGAGTTAGTCGCCCGGCCAACACCATAGCCAAAGATGCCTCGCTGCTCTCGCAACGCTCGCTGAATTTGACCGACAATAAACTGCTGCGGTGGAGACGCTTCCCAACGGTTAATAAAGCTCTGAATTTGAGCTTGAACAATCTCGGGATTATTGATGATGAGGTAGGCCAAAATGATGCCCAGCAAAATGCCAATCGGCAGAAACCGCTTTAGGTTTTTGACCTGCCCCGTTAGCATCGCCAAAATAAGGGCCGAAACAGGCACTAGCAGCAGCGCAATCCGCTGGCCTGACACCACGGCCATGGTCATCACGGCAACCATCGAAACCAAGCCAACCGTACGCCAGAAAGGAGACTCATCACTAAAGGTCGTCGCAAAGCTAAAGAAAACAGCCGAAATCAAAAACCAAGCCCACTGCCAAGGTGCGACAAACGTACCGGGTAGGCGAACGGTCCCCACTTCTGGCGAGTACAGCAAGGAGCCTCCTACAAAGCATCGAGCATCTAGATCCGCTCTAAAGAGTTCAACGCCCTCGCCTACGGTACCGGCACAAATACCTGTCCTCAGCATGACAAACTGAATGAGCCCAAGCCCGCAGGCAATCAAGATAAGAATGACCTGTAGTCGAAGAAACCACAGCAGGTCTCTTTTGTCGCGAATGAGGTAGTAAATGCACGTGACGAGGGGGATATAGCTCAGTAAAACCTTGATCCCCCAAACGGCCATTACCATGGGCCACTTGCCGCCTGTCTGCGTCACCTGATCGGGCAGATTGCCAAACATGATATTCATCATGATGACGATTACCGCAAAAATAAGCGGTGCTTTAATTGCCTTTGGCAAGATAATCGGCAGCTTATTTTTACGACAAAATTGAACAACGCCAATGAGCGCCGGGATATAAAAAACGTCTTTCGCAATTTGCAGCACATTACTCCCTCCCAGGACATAAATCACGGTGCCTGCAAAGGGTAAGTAAATGACAAAAACGTAGAGCGCCGTCCGCTGAAATTTAAACGACAAGATCAGACACATAAGGCCGAGTCCAGCCGCCAGACCAAGCTTAGGCGATAGCAAAAGCGTCAAAATCAGTCCTACAAATCCACTGGCTAGCAGGGTGATTGCAACAAAGGTAATCACCTCGGTACGCTTTGCAGTCGCTTCCCGCTCTAGCATTAGCTTTTGCCGAGGGCTAAGGGATAGCTTGCTATCTTCTCCCTTAGCCGCTTTAGACTTGCCTTTTTTTCCGCGTCGCTTAGTCCGTTCTAAGGACTTTTTAATCGAGCGTTTTTTCCCTGGAGAGCGTGAAACCATAGCAATGGACTGTAGAGCAATTAATTGACTGAGCCGAATCTAACCAACCCGAATCTATTAGCCCGAGCTTATCAGCCCGAATCTATTGGCCCGAATCTATTAGCCCGAACCTATTAGCCCGAACTTACTAGATAAAGCAGTCAACCACTCAAATTTACCTAATCATGGTGGCAAATCCGAAAATATGCTGAGGGGAATGGTGTGAAGTGGCTAAATCTTCTTCAACTGTTCGGAGAGGTTTTTAGAATCTTTACGGACTTATGTAGGTAATACAGGTGAATCGTCGACGCCGACTACTGACGCCGACTATCGGCCCAGCTGATTGGGAATGCCTTCGCAGCCGCCAGGAATAGTGCTACGGGTGGTACTGCCACCCCAAGCGCAGCAGTAGCAGCGCTGCACTTCTGATAGGCGCTGCACGTTGGTAAAGTCGGCCCCTTCGATGACGGCGCCCGTAAATTCTCCGGTGGTGTAGTTGGGGGCGTCTTGGCGAGTGCGTGGCGTTGCCGTTTCTAGATCGCCATAGAAAAAACGCACGCCCATGATGTCGGTGTTGGTCAGGTTGGCGTCGCAAAGAATAGCGCGAGAAAAGTTGGTACGTACTAGATCGCAGTCTAGTAAGTTAGCGCGAATGAGGTTGGCATCGCTTAGATCGAGCCAGCGCAAATCGGTGCCCACTAGGTTACTGGCTGCGAGCATGACGCCTAAGTCAATGACGCGGGTGCCATTTAGCCGATCTTCAGCGTAACCACCAAGCCCGTCTAAAATGGGGCGGCCCAGTCGCTGGTCGCGGGCAAGGGGGGTTAGCAGCTTGGAGCGAGAGAGAAACCGCAGCACTTTTGCTCGCCCACCCGCATCGACGCTGCTCAAGATGGCGGCCGTACGAGCCTCGGCAATGACGCGCTCTTGTGGCCAGTCTTCTAGCAGGCCTTCATCGTCTAACACCAGCTCTGAAATGCCCTGAAAGTACGAGTCGATAGTTTGCTGCTGCGTAATCAGGTTTTGCTGAACGGTGAGATCGCGGGAAATAATGTACTGCCGCCAAGCGACATAAACCGCCAGCACGGCGATAAAGATTTGACCGATTGCACCCAGGAAATCACCCAGGGCGCTGATGATATCCCAGCGCAGCCCACTACCCCAGCGCGCAATGGGCCGACTAATGCCGCTGGTGTACACAAGACCTACGATGCCAAAAATCAGACCCGGCAGCGCTACAAACAGGGCTCGCTGCTGCTGACTCAAATCGCTGAGGGCTTCTTGCAGGGTAGGCGCAATCAGCCGCAGCGACACCACCAGGGCCACGATAGAGCCTGCGAGGGTGAGCCAAAAGCTATCGAGGGTAAAGCCAATAACGACGACGATGACACCTGCGATCGCAATGACGCTAATCGGTGCCTGGGCCACCTTGACCGGGTTAATGACGGGCTGACGCTTATACCTTTCTTGCCCATCGCCGTTGTTGACTAAATTGCTGTTGGCCGTAGGAATCGAGTTAGCTATTTTAGCTGTTCCTACAGAAGCACTCTTAGAAGATCCTTGGCCTTTGCCATTGAGCTGCTGATTTAGCTGTTGCCGACTGAGTGGATACGTCTCAATGGACTCATTGTCCGCCTGGAGGTCGGGGTCAGGATTGTAGTCAATAGTGAAGGGCTCGTCATAATGACTGTTGTAAGCCTTTGATGCACTGCTTTGCGGACTGTTTGGCGTGCTGTCTGAGTCTGGCTGACGAGGCTGCGACGAGGGAGGGTTGGCCATGGGTGGGTGTATTGCTTAGCTGCCAGTTTACCCGAAAGCTTTTGCCCTTGCTGATTAGCTCACGAGATTGGCCACGGGAGATTTAAGCAGGAAGATTTAAGCAGGAAGATTTAAGCAGGGAGATTTGGCCGTGGGTGGGTGCTTCACCATCCTCTATTAGAATAAAAATGAGTTAATTAAATGATACAGCCCTCATATCGAGCCTCTTTGACTGGCGTTTTCCTCTTTTATGATCACTGTTTTACTTCTCTTTGCGGCTGCGGCCATTTTAGGTTGGGGTTACTCACGCGCAAAGCCTTTCGGGCGGCTGGGCATTTTGGCCTGGCTACAGACAGTTGTGTTGATGGTGCCCTGGCTACTGTTTTTTGGCTTTTCGGCGGCTGGGGTATACCTCAACCTAGCAGGCATTTTACTGCTGGTCGTTACCTCTGCCGGGCTATACATTTATTTGGGTCGATTGATTAGAGAAGAAGGCAAAGCCGATTTGGCCTCGCAGCGGGCGGCGGCTCTGGTAGAACAAAGCTCAGCAGAAGCCAGTGAGATGGCCAATGGGATGGCCAATGAGATAGCCAGTGAGGTAGCTGGTGAGGCGATTAGTAAAGCTAGCCTAAAAGACGCCACTGACCCAGGGACCAAGGCTGAGGCTGATAGGCCTGAGGCACAGAAGCGATCAGAGAAAGCGATCGCAGATAAGCCCGGGACTAAACCCGAGACTAAACCCGAGACGAAGTCGCCGATTTCACCTGAAGATTTGGCAATCGTAGAAGGCATTTTTGGCATTGATACCTTTTTTAGAACGAAGACGGTGCCTTACCAAGACGGGGCTATCTTCAAAGGAAATTTGCGAGGAGAGCCAGCAAAAACAGCGCAAACGCTGAGCGATAAGCTGGCGGCTAAGGTCGGCGATCGCTACTGCGCCTTTCTCATTTCTGATCAAACTGATAGGCCTGTGGTGGTGGTACTGCCCAAAGAAAGTGGGCCAAAGCCAACAACGACAGGGCAACAAATCTTGGCAGGGGTGCTGGCGATCGCAACCTTTGCCACCTGCTTAGAAACTGCTGCCATCTTGCTGCGCTTTGATATCTTTCAGTCGCCAGAACGCTGGCCAGAGGCGCTGCCCATTGCCCTCGGGCTGATAGCTGTCTTGCTTGCCCATGAGGCTGGGCACTGGCTCATGGCTCGTCGCCGCGACGTGAGCATTAGCCCGCCCTTCTTTTTGCCGGCCTGGCAGCTAGGTTCTTTTGGCTCACTCATGCGCTTTGAATCGCTCTTGCCTAATCGCGCTGTCTTGTTCGATGTGTCCTTTGCAGGGCCGGCTGCTGGTGGACTGCTCTCCTTTACCTTTTTGTTCCTAGGTCTAGTGCTTTCACACCCTGGCAGTCTGTTTCAACTACCGGCTGAATTCTTTCAGGGCTCTATTTTTGTTGGTACGCTGGCTCGCGGCATATTGGGTGATGCCCTCCAAGCAGATTTAGTCGATGTGCATCCACTCATGATTGTGGGTTGGATAGGCCTGATCATCACGGCGATCAACGTCATGCCTGCGGGCCAGTTAGACGGTGGCAGAGTCGTACAGGCCATCTACGGACGCAAAACGCTGATTCGCACCTCTACTGTGACGCTGGTGCTGCTGGCGATTGTCGGTTTGTTTAATCCGTTGTCTCTCTACTGGGCTGTGCTGATTGTCTTTTTGCAGCGACAGCCCGAGCGCCCTTGCAAAGACGATCTGACCGAACCCAATGACACCCGTGCGGCCCTAACTCTGCTGGCGCTGTTTTTAATGCTGCTCGTGCTGCTGCCGCTAACGCCTAGCATGGCTACGGGCCTGGGAATTGGTTAGGCGCAATTGGTTAGGCGCAATTGGTTAGGCGCAATTGACCGGGGAGAAAGTTACAGAAGACGCTGTAAGAACCACACCTTTTTGCAGGTTGGAGACAATTTAATCAAGCGTTAATATAGTTTTGGCCTGTCAATTGTTCAATATTGACTGAATGCTCTATAGCTGTGTCTTTGAGCGCCACTTTTGAGTGCCACCTTTGAGCGCCATAGCTTAGTCCAATAGCTGTTACCTAGAGAAACTGCCCTGTGTTTAAGGCCATCGCTCGCGATTTTCGCATTATTTTTGACCGTGATCCGGCTGCTCGTAACTGGCTAGAAGTTATCTTTTTGTATCCTGGGTTTCAGGCGTTGGTTTTACATCGGTTTGCCCACTGGCTGTGGAATGTGGGCCTGCCGTTTGTCCCCAGGCTTATTTCCCATCTTGCCCGCGCCTTTACCGGCGTAGAAATTCACCCTGGGGCAACCATTGGCTCCGGTGTTTTTATTGATCACGGTATGGGAGTGGTCATTGGAGAGACGGCGATTGTGGGCGATTTGTCTCTGATTTATCAGGGTGTCACCCTAGGGGGCACCGGCAAAGAATCGGGTAAGCGCCACCCTACCTTGGGCACTGGCGTCGTGGTTGGTGCGGGTGCGAAGGTGCTCGGCAATATTCAAATCGGTAATGATGTACGCATCGGTGCGGGCTCTGTGGTGCTGCGGGAAGTGCCCTCTGACTGCACTGTGGTGGGTGTCCCAGGGCGAGTTTTGTATCGCTCAGGTGAGCGAGTTGGCCCTCTAGAGCACGCTAGGCTGCCCGACTCTGAAGCGTTAGCTATTCGAGCGCTGGTTGATCGCATTGAGGCGCTAGAGACAGCGCTCGGTCAACTACAGCAGGAGAAAGCGGCTACTCACTACAGAGATGACGGGCTCAATGCAGAGGTATTGAGCCTGGAGCAGTTGGTGGCGGTCGGTCATCGGCCAGCCGCCGCGAATGCTGTCATTCGAGAACAGCACTGCGATGGTACTCAGTGCTGCGATATCGAAGATCGAGCACTGCAAGAATTTTTGAGTGGCTCTGGCATGTAGGCGGTGATTGCGGGGTTCTCTCAGTTTTGGTCGGGCGTCAGCTAAGGGTTAACTTCATTGACTGACCAGCGCTCGGCGGGATGTTCTGAGGCTGCCGTTTCTGCTAGTTTTTCTTCTGCTAGTTTTTCTTCTGCTAGTTTTTCATAGAGTATGCGGGTTTGAGGGTCGCCGCGTAGAGCTAGATGATCAACTGTGTGGGGTTTGAGTAACAGAAGACAAAAGTCGTCTGGTGGATTTACCGCATCGGGCGTGTCCGGCTGAAAGTTGGCGTCTTCGGTTCGAGGCGCTTTGGGTGTGGGCCAGGCGAACTGCAATCGGGCTTTGTCCGAAATGCTTTGCCAAGTTTTTTGGCGAGCCTGAATGAATTCTTTTGGATTTTTAGGGCTTTGGGCGCTGCTTGCATGGGCGCTGCTTTCATCAGAGTGAGGGGCCATCACGACGGTGAGTAAACCGTTAAGGCGAAACTGTTCGCGGGTTTTGGTGAAGTACCAGCAGGCTTCGGCGTTGGGGTTTTGCTGGATTTGTTGAATCTTTTCGCTGCGGCGATCGCTGATCATTATGAGCTGATTGCTCTCGGCTAAAAAGCCACGAAAAACGAGGGTGCGATTGGCCGGGGTGCCGTCAGCGCGAAGGGTTGCCAGCTGTAAAAATCGACAAAACGGCTGAGCGCGATTGCGATGGAGTGCTCTAGATAGAGGCGATCGCCAAGGTGCAAGTTCGAAGGGTGAGGCGGCTGGGGGCACGGCAGATTCTACTAAAAAAACAGCAGATGGGGTCTTGTTTAACGTAGCAGTTATCGATATTCTAAGGCTTTGACACTTGAAGGGCTTCACAAAAAAGGTGGGTTCTGAAAGCAATTGTTGGGCAAAGCAAATTGTTGGGTAAAGCAAACCGTCGGGTAGGGTGAGTTGTTGGGCGGGATGACCTGTTGACTTTGGCAGGGCGAACTGTTGAACAAAACTAGCTGTTATGCGGCGCTAACTGTGCTAACTGTTTGGGCGGCGCATTGTTTAGTCGTCGTCAAAACGATTAAGCAAAAAAATATCAATAAATAGCTCAGAACAAGCTATTCATCCCCTAGTTTTTCCTGGTTTTTGGGCTAAATTTTCCCTTATATCTGGGTAGTTTGATATCAGACCTTGATGTTATGGCTATTCAAAAAACAGCGGCCTGGCTGACGACTTATCTTCCATGAAAGACCTGAGAATCACACAGCACCTATGAGTATTTGGACGGTATTTTCTCTGGTAGTTGGCCTGGCTATTTTGGTCGGTGGCGCAGAATTTTTAATTAAGGGAGCCTCTAAGCTAGCTGCGACGGTTGGCGTGTCTCCACTCGTTATCGGACTGACGGTGGTTGCCTTTGGTACGAGCGCACCGGAGTTGGCCGTCAGTCTAAATGCAAGCCTGATTGGCAAGGCAGATATTGCCCTTGGCAATGTGGTCGGCAGCAATATCTGCAACATTTTGCTGATTTTAGGTATTTCTTCGCTCATTTCACCTTTGGTGGTGGCGCAGCAGTTAGTGCGCTTAGATGTCCCTATTATGATTGGGGTGTCTGCCCTGCTGATGCTGTTTAGTCAGGGAAACATTCAGCGCCCTGAAGGGATTGTTTTATTTGTTGGAGGATTGGCCTACACGGCATTTTTGCTATATCAGAGCCGTCAAGAAAAAGATCAGTCAGTGCAGGACGAATATGCCAAGTTTGGAGAGCGATCGCTCTCAGTCAAAGAAACGACGCTAAATCTTGTTTCTTTGGTAGGGGGGTCTCTGATGCTGGTGACAGGATCGCAGCTACTGGTCAATAGCGCGGTGACCATGGCCGAGTTTTTTGGTGCCGATGAGCTAATTGTGAGCCTGACGGTGATTGCCTTTGGCACGTCGTTGCCGGAGCTGGCAACGTCGGTAATGGCCAGCATACGCGGTGAGCGCGATATTGCCGTTGGCAACGTTATTGGTAGCAATATTTTTAATATTTTGGTGGTGCTAGGGCTGACGAGCGCGGTGTCTGCAGATGGCATTAGCATTTCGGCAGCGGCCATGACGTTTGATATTCCGGTAATGCTGGCGGTTGCGGTGATGTGCTTGCCGATTTTCTTTACGGGTAACGAGGTTTCTCGAAGAGAGGGGGTGCTGCTGCTGGCCTATTACTTCCTATATGTGGGCTATTTGATTGTGCATGCGACCGATGCCTATGCGCCCTGGGGCGGCCTGATTACTTTCGTCGTGATTCCATTGACAGCGTTGATGTTGGTGCGATTGAGCTGGAGGACGTGGGAAACGATGAAGCAAAAACGTTCAACAGACTAAGGGAAAAGAGTCACATAATTCCTTGGGTTGATCGCAGCTTTTGGTGGCAAAAGAGTGTTTTTAACCGAGGGAACATAGCTCATTTAGTGCTGGATTGAGGCTGCGTGACAGGGTCAGCGGATCAACGCCGAGGAGAGTACGTTGATGGCTGGCAAATAGGGCAGCTTGGGAATGCCACCATACAGCGCTAACAACCGCCAATGTGAGAGATGCTGTATGAGCGTCTTTCTGTTGATTGCTTCGGTGATTGTTTTGGTGAGTGCTCTGGTGAGTGCTCTGGTGAGACTCTTTGGCAGCTGCCGCGACTAGGCCACCCATAAGGCCCGTCAAAACATCACCGCTGCCGCCTCGGGCCAAAGCGGGCGTGCTATGTGGATTAAACCAGAGCTGATCACCAGAGGCGATCGCACTTCTAGGTCCTTTTAACAAAACGATTGCACCGCTGGCCTGGGCCGCTTTTTGTGCGGAGTCTCCCGGTATTTTTTCAGAGAAGGCAGGGTCGCTTGTTGGACTGGTCGTTTGTGGACTGGCAATATCTGGAAACAGTCGCCTAAATTCTCCTAGGTGGGGCGTCAAAATCGTCGGTGCGCTTCTGTTTTTTAGCGTTTGAATGGGATTGTTGTGAGCAAGAAGATTTAGCGCATCTGCATCTAATAGCAATGGAGAGACGCTCTCTAGCAGGGTTTGCAAGAGAGTGGGCACGGTCGGTGTGAGTCCTGGGCCGAGTGCGATCGCGTCGTATTTCTGCTGAGCGATATTCTCTAAAATCTGAGCTGGCAGCTGTTCTATTGCACCATTGGCGCTCTCTGGGCAGCCGACTAATAAAGCACTTGGCAGCTGGGGCAATAGCGTCAATCGAAGTGATTCGGGGATGGCGAGGGTGAGCATGCCGACACCACTTGCGATCGCACCCAATCCAGCCAGTAGCGCCGCCCCCGCATACTGCCGAGACCCTGCAATCAACAACAAATGACCAGCTGTATATTTATGAGCCGTAGGCGACCTATCTAAGGGGAGATGGTGCAGGGCCGCTTGCTGAGTGATCCTTTGCCGCTTGGGTGATTTGCCCAAAACAGAATCAATGGCTGATAGAGGAATATCGAAGTCGATGAGTTCGGTGGTGCCAAATTGTGCGATCGCACTGTCCTGCATAAAGGCACATTTCCACAATCCCAAACAAACCGTATGCGTCGCTCGAATCGCCGACCCCAAGCAGGCCCCCGTATCTGTGTGAATCCCAGAGGGCAAATCAATGCTGAAAATAGGCTTCTCACACCGATTTAAATAATCAACATCGCTGGCCAAATCACCCACTATTGGCCTTGTCAGGCCAAAGCCAAATAGCCCATCAATAATGACATCGCAGCCTGCTAAGTCTCGCACTGACGAGACAAAAGAGAGTCCTAGATACTCAGCATAGCGAGCATGGGCAGATGTCAGCGGTTTGCACGTTTGTACAGGCTGATAAATTTGCACCCTGTAGCCGCTATGGTGTAGCTCTCTTGCAACCACTAAAGCATCGCCACCATTGTGGCCCGGCCCAGCCAGTATGCCAATACGCAAGCTAGAAAACTCTCTTTTTCTAAAAGCCGATGCCAGCCAACGGATAAAGCACTGCGTCAGACGCGTCGCGACTTTCTCCATGAGCGCGGCCACTGGCATTCCGGACTCAAACAGCTGCCCTTCTATCGCCTGCATTTGTTCAGCAGTGACTAAATATCGCTGAAGTGCTGAGCGTCGGGTTTGTGAGCGCCTGGACTGTACGTGAGGACTGACCTGATTATTCAAAGCTGATTTGACTGATGTGAATAAGGCCTAGGGTACCGCAGGCATCCGTTCTATACCAGTCTCCGAGTCTGCCAAAAATATTGATATAAGAAACCGTATCAACAGAACACAAGATTTGACCATTGGGCGTTGCACGAACATTAGAAGACGGATCATATACCAGCGCAGTTTGCACAGCTCTCTCTTCTTGCATGCTTTGTGCTAGTGCGCTTCCGTCTATCCCCGGGAGATCTGCCTCTAACTCATCAACGGCGGCTAAGGCAGAGCGTGAATAGCTACAGACAATTCGCACCATGTCACGGGTCGCCTGGGACTGAGCATAGTGAACCGTAGCATCGGATAATGTTGTCCAAGCGCCACTGCCGACGCAATGGGCCTGACTTTCTATTTGTTCATCGCCTAACAGATAGCTAAAGTTCGCGCTGCTATCACTCACGACAGCAATGGAGTTGAGATCAACTAAAATCTGTTCTCCGCCGGTGGCTTCGCCAGCGTAGTAGTAGCTGGTTTGAGCTAGGTAAGTGACTGCATCTATATCAGAATCTATATCAGAATTAGAATCAGGAAAGGATAAGTCTGCCTGCAGAACACCACGTCCAAGCGACTGGGCAAAGGTGGCGGGCGTCAGCATCAGCGCTGTAATGCTGATGCCCGCTGCTAGCCTGCCATAGGTAGAGATCATCAATCAAATATCCGTAGTTGTAGACAGCTCCTTAAAGAGAATAAGGGGTCTGGCTCCCATTTGCGAATTTTGATTGATAAAAGATATAGCAAGCTGCTCAATGCATTGAGCAGCTTGTCTTGGTGAGCATTCCCTAGCGCCGTGCGACGCCGCCGGGGTCCTACCGCTGTCTTGGTAGGCATTCCCTAGCGCCGTGCGACGACGCGGGGTCCTACCGCTGCTGAGCACTAAGCTTTATAGAACAAGGGTTGTAGCTGTACTAGGAGTAACAAGCTTAGTGCAGATTGCTATATGTACGTTGGCGGCACCACTGCAAAAAGCCATAAAAGAAGCGGAACTTTAGCAAAAGTCTAAAGTTCCGCTCGCGATTAATATTCCCCGGTTAGTAAATAAACATATCAATATTGGTCAATATTAGTTCGACACTGTCTGACTTAGAGCGCGATTACCCTATCTTAAAAACAAGCTAAGCAGGTAAATCACAAATGCGAACGTCGATAAGCTTATCGACGTTCGCATTTGCTACTACTTTGAGCAGTCTTACTTGCTGAGCCTTTTGACATCAGCTAACGATGACTTAGATAGAAAAAAGTGACGACTACTTGCCAGCCACTAGCTGCTTAAACCCTTTACCTGCAGAAAATGCAGGAACAGTCGTTGCTGGAATCTTGATAGTCTTGCCGGTCTGAGGGTTGCGGCCATCGCGGGCCTTACGATCTCTGGGCTCGAAGCTGCCAAATCCAACCAAAGAAACCTTATCTCCACCGGCAACGGCTTCCATAATGGCCTCAACAGTTGCTGAAACAATAGCGTCTGCGTCCTTTTTAGACACCTCCGCCTTCTCAGCAACAATATCGATCAACTCACCTTTATTCATTGTAATTCAGCAAAATTAAATCATCGAGGTAGTTGTAACACATCAATAGAGAGCCCACAAGTACCCGTGTCATAAGCTTTTCTGATAAATAAGAGGATTCTCCTACTTTATCTTTCTAAATTTTGAACCAAATTGGACTTGATTTTGGGATTTTTATTTCTCACATTTCACTAAATGGAGTGCGATGCGCTACTATTACTTGCTAGAACGTTAAAACTAAGAAGTTAATTTATGTCCGCAACTGCTTTACCCCAATTAGAGGAAATAGTCTCCGATCTGGAAGCTCAAGAAGCTGCGATCGCAGCTCAACTTGAAGAGATCACTGCAAAACGCGAAGCTGTTTTGTCTGTGATTAATATGTTTGATGGCGATGCTGCGGCCCCTGCTAAAACCGCCAAGAAAGCGACAACAGGTAGAAAGACAGCTGGCCGAAAAGCTACTGGCACCAAGGCCAAAGCTGCTGCTAAGTCGACAACAACGACAAAAGCAAAGACTTCTACTAAGTCCAATAAAACGACCAAGGCAAAGTCAAAAGGTGCAAAGAAAGATGGCCGCACAGCCACCTGGCAAAAATACACGCTTCCTGGTGTTGGCAAGCAGCCCATGCCCGAGGCGGTAAGACTCATCTTGGCTACCCAACCTGACAAAGACTTCAAAATTGCTGAAGTGATGTCTGCACTATTTAAAGACACCATGCCAAAAAATCAGTACCTGAAGGCGCGTAACCGCATCTCTAACATTCTCTCTGGCGGCGTGCGCGACGGTCAGTGGTACAAAGGCGATAGAGGTGCGTACCGTCTAACACCTGCGTCCTAAGCTTCCTTGTTATTGGGCTTTCTGAGATATCTTGATTAGATATCTCAGGTCTGACATTTAGTATCTGACATCTAGCATTTGATATTTAGTATTTAATATCTAACTATCTAAGTCAGAGGCATATCTAAAGGCTTCTACTGCATGTTGTTTGCGGTAGAAGCTTTTTTGTTTGTGACTGCACTTAGGCATAAGCCGTAACAAAAAATTAATGAAAACCACCTTTTTTTTGGCGTTTAGCGTGGAAGGACATGTCATATTAGCCTGTGGTGTATTTGTGTAGAAGGGAGTTGGAATGACGCTACCTGTTGTCGGTTTACCTGTGGTCAAAAGTTTTCAACAAGGATTGGTCAAATTGTTTAGCGCTTCGGGTGTGACTTCCCTGGCAACGACTGTCGTGGCTTTAGTTCTTTCTACGGTAGGCCTTTCTATTTTTGCTGAAGGCAGCCGCGCGGACACTATCCTACGGATAATGGCAGCCAATACCACCAGCGGTAACCGGCAATCTTACGATCCGGGTGAAGGAACACGCATTTTTCAAGGACTATCGCCTGATATTGTCCTAATTCAAGAATTTAACATTGGCAACAATTCAGAGGCTGAGATTGCTGAGTGGGTCGAAACGACATTTGGTTCAGAGTTTTATTACTACCGAGAGCGCGGGGCGCAAATTCCTAACGGAGTGATTAGTCGATATCCGATTATCTCTTCTGGCGAATGGAACGATTCGCAGGTGAGCAATCGAGATTTTGCCTGGGCGCAAATAGACATTCCAGGAGAGCAAGATCTGTGGGCGGTGAGTGTGCACTTTTTGACACGGAGCGGCTCTGTGCGCAACACAGAGGCCAATGCAGTTCGTCGGCTGGTGCTGGAGAACATTCCAGAGGGAGATTATCTTGTCGTTGGGGGAGATTTGAATACTCGAAATGCAGGAGAAGCCGCGCTGCGAACGCTAGATCGTGTGGTAGAGACAGATCCGCCCCATCCGGTAGACCAGGCAGGACGTATTGGTACAAATGCGAGCCGTCGTCGCCCCTATGATTGGGTCTTTGCCGATGAAGATTTAGACCCGTTAGAAATCCCGGTTGCTATTGGAGAGAATTCTTTTCCCCATGGGCTGGTGTTTGATAGCCGTGTGTACACGCCTTTGGCAGATGTAGCGCCGGTCATGGTAGGTGACAGCGGGGCGACAAATATGCAGCATATGGCTGTAATAAGAGATTTTCAGCTACCAGAGAGTGGTGCTGATGACTTTGCCGAGGATGACTTTAAAGATGGCGATAGCGATCTGGCTGAAGAGGGGCTTGCTGGACAGTCCCTCGCTGACGCACCTATCAATAACGCGGTTGGTTTAGTCAGCTGTCGGCCAATTGTAGGCTATGCAGAAGCGGGAGAGTTTCAGCACTATGCGATAGATATACCTGCAGAGGCTTCTCAGCTAGAGGTGAATCTTGCTGGGATCGCAGAGGCAGGTCAGGATGGTGATGTTGATGTGTATATCAGGCAAGATGAGCCTGCAACAATAGATGACTATGATTTTCGCCCTTGGCTAAACAGCAGCGAGGAACAGGTTGTTGTTAATGACAGAACCTCGCCTGCCTTATCACCTGGGCGTTGGTATATCAGCGTAAATGGCTATATTCCTGAGACGTATAGTCTGACGGTTGCGGTGGATAGATGCCGGGCGCCAGAATGACTTTAGAGAGTCAGCCTATTTAGTCAGCCTATTTAGTCAGCATATTCAGTCAGCACATTTAGTGCCAGCGGCCAAAGCGATCGCGCCTAATTGGCCGACGGAAAGTTAGCTGTTCTACCCCTGCATATTGCCCTTCTATGGCATCTACTGGAAATGCTGTGAGCCGATACACGTAAATACCCTCTCTAGGATTACGAGCGCGCAGAGCGACGGTAACCGGATTGCCCGGTTCAATAGGCGGATCAAATTCGACGGTAACTGTGCGCTGGTCTCGGTTGTTGTCAACATTAATCGGAGCCGGTTGCGATTGGTCAACTCCAGTGAGGGCATAGCTTCTATCAACTCTATAGCGCGGGTAGTCGGCTCCTTCTATCTGCTCAAAAACAATCTTTTCTAAGGGTTCTACAGCCTCTGCCGGAAAGTCAAAGGTAAAAAAGTAATGAGCGCGGACATATTCTCGGTTGTTTTGTAGGCGTATATTACCGACACGAAGCGGCCTGCGAAAGCTAATGGCGGGGTTAGTTGCTGGCGTGATTGCCGGTGATGATTCTTGCGCACGAATCGCCTTTGGCAGGCAAAAAGAGAACGCCGCACTCGCCACAATTGCGGCACCCATAGCGATCGCAGCTCTTTTTGATGACCGTAATAGGTGGGCCATGAATTTTCAGCGCAGTTGTTTATCAGCGCATCACTAAATAATTATAGATTTTAAGCTGCAAAACAGAAGATCGACAAAAATATGATCTAACATCCCAAAAGTGACCGTTTTCTATGGCAAGGTCGCCAGCCTCTAAAAAGCTAATCTCTAGTAAAGCCAGCCTCCAGAAAGCCAGTCTCTGGAAAAGCGATGTTTGCCTTCGTAGCTTGTATTTAAGTGTTTTCTTCTAAACTTTTTTCTTCTAAACTTTTCCTCTGACTTTTCAATGCTGCTCACCATTACAACGACCCATCGGCCTGCTACAGATCTGGGCTATTTACTGCATAAGCACCCAGAGCGCTGCCAAACGTTTCCGATGGGATTTGGGCAAGCGCATGTCTTTTATGCCGAAGCCACTAAAGAAAAGTGCGCCGCGACTTTGCTCTTAGATGTTGATCCCGTGGCACTGGTCAGGGGGAAAATAAAGCGCGGGCGAGCTGCTGGGCATCGGGAGAAAACATTTGAACAGTACGTGAATGATCGGCCCTATGCGGCGTCTTCTTTTTTGAGCGTGACGCTGGCCAAGGTCTTTGGTACGGCGATGTCTGGTCGCTGCAAAACTCACCCCGAGCTGGCACAAACGCCGATTCCTTTGACGGTCTCGATGCCAGTTTTACCCTGTAAGAAAGGGGCGTCTTTTTTGCAGGAACTGTTTGAACCCTTGGGCTATGAGGTGGATGCGATCGCACATCCTTTAGACACCACCTTCCCCGACTGGGGCAACAGCCGCTACCTTGGCGTCACACTCACCCACACACTAAAACTCTCAGAACTCCTCAGCCATTTATACGTACTTATTCCCGTACTCGACGAAGACAAACACTATTACTTTGGCGAAGACGAAATCGCTAAGCTACTGCGCCATGGTGAAGGCTGGCTAAAAGAACATCCTCTGCGAGAGGAGATTGCCCGGCGCTACTTTAAGCGTAAGCGACAGATGGCTGCGATCGCACTCGCGCAGCTCATGGCAGGAGACGATCCGGACGCTGAAGCAGCGGCAGCGGCTGAAGGCTGGCAAAAGCAAGCGGCGAAAAAGCCCGTCACCCTAAATCAACAGCGTATGGAACAGGTTGTTGATGTGCTTAAAGAGCAGGGTGCAAAGAGTGTCATCGATCTCGGTTGCGGAGAAGGAAGCTTGCTGCGAATGCTGTTGCAAGCCCGTACGTTTGAGCGGGTGATGGGCATGGATGTGTCTTATAGTGAGCTAGAAAAAGCCAAGCGGCGGCTGAAAGATGAGCTGAGTCCGATGCAGCAACAGCACCGGGTAGACCTGATTCAGGGCTCACTCATTTATCGAGACGATAGGCTAAAGGGTTACGATGCGGCGACAGTCATTGAAGTGATTGAGCATATGGATTTGGATAGGCTAGCCGCCTTTGAGCGCGTATTGTTTGAGTTTACGCAGCCGCCTGTGGTGATTATCACCACGCCAAATTCGGAGTTTAACGTGCGCTTTGCGATGCTGCCTGCTGGGCAAATGCGCCATCAGGATCATCGCTTTGAATGGACAAGACGAGAGTTTGAGGCGTGGGCACAGAAAGTGTGCGACAAGTTTCATTACACTGTTACTTTTCAAGGCATTGGCTTTGACGATCCAGACGTGGGTTCGCCAACGCAAATGGGTGTGTTTAAGAAACAAGCTCAAAAGCAATCGGCCCAAAAGCAATCGGCCCAAAAGCAATTACAGAAAACGATGACAAACGCGGCTGAGCAGAAGAGAAAAAAGGAGGCGATCGCATGAAAATCACTTTCCCCGATCTAGCTTTAGTTATCCTCATGGGCGCTTCTGGCTCAGGTAAATCTACCTTTGCTCGCAAGCACTTTGCCGAGACTGAAATTCTATCCTCTGACTTTTTTAGAGGCATGGTTGCGGACGATGAAACCGACCAGTCTGCGACTAAAGACGCCTTTGAGGCGCTGCACTACATTTTAGAAAAGCGCCTGGCCGCTGGACGCCTCACCGTGATAGATGCGACCAATGTGCAGCGCCATGCCCGGCAACCCTTGCTCGCACTGGCGAAAAAATATCATTGCTTTGCCGTTGCGATCGCACTCAACCTACCAGAGTCTATGTGTCACGAGCGCAACCAACAGCGCCCCGACCGACAGTTTGGCCGCCACGTCGTGCGTAACCACACCCGCAGCCTAAAACAATCGCTAAAGGGCCTAAAGCGAGAAGGCTTTCGCTTTATTTACACGCTCAACTCCCTTGAAGAGATTAACGCCGTCGAAATAGCGCGGCAGCCCCTGTGGAACAATCGCAAACAAATTCACGGGCCTTTCGATATTATCGGAGATCTGCACGGCTGCTGCGATGAGCTAGAGCAGCTCTTGCAACAGTTGGGTTATCAGGCCCGAGCCACCGCAGAATCTACGGATTCCTTCTGGAATTTTCCTACCTACACCCATCCAGAAGGCCGACAGGTTATCTTTCTCGGTGACATTATCGACCGAGGGCCACGCATTTTAGACACGGTGAAGCTGGTGCGTAATATGGTGACAGCTGAGTCTGCGCTGTGCATCATGGGCAACCATGAAAACAAGCTGCTGCGAAAGCTAAATGGGCGCAATGTGAAGGTGAGCTACGGGTTGGCGCAGACTTTAAACGAGATAGAAGGGATTGGGGAAGAGCGGCGCGATCGCGATACCCAAGAAATCCACACCTTCCTAAACTCTCTCATCAGCCATTACGTACTTAATGACGGTAAACTTGTCGTTGCCCATGCCGGCCTACGAGAAGAATTGCAGGGCCGTAGCTCTGGCTATGTGAGAGACTTTGCACTCTATGGCGAAACCACCGGAGAAACCGACGAATTTGGTCGGCGCATTCGCTACAACTGGGCCGCAGACTACCGTGGAAAAGCCATGGTGGTGTATGGTCACACGCCCGTTGTCGAAGCAGAATGGCTAAACAACACAATAGATATCGATACAGGCTGCGTGTACGGCGGCAAGCTCACCGCGCTGCGCTATCCCGAAAAAGAAACGGTGAGCGTTGAGGCATTTAAGACCTATCGCGAGCCGAGCCAACCCCTGTCAGAAGCGACCATTGGCCCTCGGGCACTCGCTAAAGACGCAGCCAGTCAGTCGCCAAGACAATCGCCAAGACAATCGCCAAGACAATCGACAACAGGCTCGCCCCCCACAAATACAAAAGCACAAGAAAGCAGAACACTCAGCCCGCAGCAGGTTAATGACGATGTGCTGGATATTTCAGATGTATTGGGTAAGCGGCTGATTCATACGCGGCTGTATAAGAAAATTACGATTCGAGAGGAGAATGCGATCGCAGCACTCGAAGTCATAAGTCGCTTTGCCGCCAATCCAAAATGGCTAATTTATCTACCGCCCACCATGTCACCCGTGGCCACCTCCAAACAGGAGGGTCTGCTAGAGCACCCTGCAGAAGCCTTTGACTACTACCGTCAGCAGGGCATCAACACAGTCATGTGCGAAGAAAAGCACATGGGCTCTAGAGTAGTTGTCATCGTTTGCCGTGACGAAGCCGCCGTACATAAGCGGTTCGGCATTAAAAATGAGGGCATCGGCATCTGCTACACCCGCACCGGCAGACGTTTCTTTAATGAGCGCGAGTTAGAGACAGCCTTTTTAGATCGGATCAATAAAGCCCTAAGTGCAACAAACTTTTGGGAACGGTTTAACACAGATTGGGTCTGTTTGGACTGTGAGCTAATGCCCTGGTCAGCAAAGGCACAAGGCCTGCTAAAACAGCAATATGCACCCGTCGGCGTTGCGGCCAAACAGGGACTCGCTGAGGCAGTTGCCACCTTGAGAAAAGCGGCTGCCAGAAATTTGGCGCAGACGAAAACAAGCGAAGCTCAAAAAAACGAAGCTCAGGTGAGCGATCTGTTGTTCCGCTATCAGCAGCGAGAAAAACTCGCCCAGCGATATGTAGAGGCCTACCGTCGATACTGCTGGCCGGTCAATAACTTAGACGATCTCAAGCTAGCGCCTTTCCACATTTTGGCAACAGAAGGCGCAGTGCATAGCGATAAAACCCATCAGTGGCACCTGCAAGAAATTTCAACAATTGCCGCCACCGATAAAGCTTTGCTGTTTACAACACAGCATAAAACTATCAACGTTACCGATGAAGCTGACTGCGCAGCGGGCATTCGATGGTGGGAGTCTCTCACCGCAGCTGGTGGAGAAGGCATGGTGGTGAAATCTATGAACTTTCTCAATCAAACCGAAAGAGGCCCGTTGCAGCCTGCGGTCAAATGTCGGGGCGCTGAATATCTACGAATTATTTATGGGCCAGAATATACGCTGCCCGAAAATCTCTCTCGATTGCGCAATCGAGGCCTGGGAAGGAAGCGATCGCTCGCCCTGCGAGAATTCTCATTGGGCTTGGAGTCTTTAGAAAGGTTTGTCTCTCATGCTCCGTTGAGAGAGGTACATGAATGCGTCTTTGGCATATTAGCGTTAGAAAGTGAGCCAGTCGATCCTAGACTGTAAGCATGTACCTCTCTGACTATTGCTTACGCTGGCTTTGAAGATGTTTTTGTGTCAACGTTAGCTTCGCTTTAGCAAGAGGATGCTGTAAAGCAAGTGCATGGTTCAAACTCTCATAGGCTTCACTATAACGGCCGAGAGCGTAAAGTACCGTCCCATGACCAAGCCAAGCCTCAGAGCACTCTAAATCTATATCTAACGAGCTGGAGAAAGATTGAAGTGCCTCATCTAGGGCTCCTAATGCAAGGAGAATATAACCCCTGTTACTGTAGACCACCTCATTCATTTGTTCCCTGTTTTCAGGGTCAAGCGCAAGCACTGTATCACAGCTCTGAAGGGCGTTCTTATATTGCGCCAGATAGTAGCAAGGAAAGCTTTTATTAGCCAAACAGATAGCAAATTCTGGATCCAGCTGTAAAGCCTTGTCTATCAGGCTAAGAGACTGACGGCATTCTTCTAGATTTATGCTGTCGATATCGTGATTGTTCTCCAAATATTGAGACTGACGAATTAATAAAGGTTTTCCGACAATAGGTGACTCTAAGCCATATGAGTATGCCACTAAACGCAAATAAGCCTGATTATTCCAGGCATCTTTCTCGTCAGGATTGAGTTTTGTCACCTCTACAAAACACTGTATAGACTCTTGTAGCCTGTGTAATCGATAGAACACATAGCCTTTATTTGACCATGCATAGTGATAGTCAGGCTGTAGTTCTATGGCCCGGTCATAGCTATCTAGTGCTTCCTGATAACGCTCTAAGTCTCTGAGAGTATTGCCTCGACTATTCCATGCATAGTGATAGTCAGGCTGTAGTTCTATGGCCCGGTCATAGCTATCTAGTGCTTCCTGATAACGCTCTAAGTCTCTGAGAGTATTGCCTCGACTATTCC
>JBCBKQ010000048.1:0-27067 GCA_038521595.1 Cyanobacteria bacterium J06627_28
AGACAGTTTCAACGCGAAGTTACAGTTGAGAAAACGTTTTCTTGCGCTCAGAGCAATATAAGTTTGAAATTTTCACCAAATGGTAAGGTAACAGTTGCTTCAGGCTACGAGTGGGATGGGAACTCTCCCAAGGCCATTAAGTTCTTTGGTGCTTTTTGGATTGGTACGCCGGATGGTGTTGTTGTCAAGGGGAAACCCTCCACTTACTACGTGAGTTTGCTGCACGACATTTTAGGAACTCTCAGTAAGGGAGGTGCTAAATTGCCTTCGCTGTCTAAGGCTGATGAGGAAGATAGTCCTGCATGGTGGATTTATCCCTGGCGCTCCAAAGAGCAAATTGCAAGAGATAGGCTTTACTACAAGATGCTTGAGGAGATAGATTTCCCACCGCGCAATTTATATCGTTTGGGATTAGCCTGCTTTGGCCCAATCTACAACTGGCTAGAAAAGATAACAGATAAAGACGGCTGTACAGCGATTCAACTTGATGATGAGCTAAGTAGCGAGCAGCTAAACACTCGCATTAATGAGACTTACAGTGAAGAGAGCTACAGCGAAAAGACTCGCCAGCACGTGGTCTAAGCCGTAGAGGGATCAAAGGCCCACAAGCCTCTTATTGTTTAACTCAACTACCAGATTTTATCCATGCTCTGACAACCAGGGCATGGATAAAAGTAATTCAACCTACTCTCGAAAGCGTATGTTCAGCAAACGCTTAAAAGGTACCCACTGAGGAGACTGTCATACATCTTGAAAGTCGGGTCTAATGAAGAAGCCGTACAGGCAGTACATTTTCATCTAAAAGGAACAAGCCCCATGTCAGTACAAACGCTCATCCGACGCTGTTCAACAACCAACGATCAACCCATCCTACGGTTTGGCGATGCTGGAGCAGACGTCGAAGCAATGCAACAACTTCTCTCTGAGAGCACTCGCAGATTTGACAACAATAACATCTACGGTCTTGGAGATGCCTTCGGCTCGGTCCTAGAGTCAGTGGTTCAAGAGTTCCAGCGTCAGGTCTTTTTGACTAGCGATGGTATTGTTGGCCCCAACACTTGGAAGGCTCTATGCTCTGATGGCCCTGTCAATATGCCCATGATTGAGCAGGGTAGTCAAAGTGAGTCTGTTCGTCAGATTCAAACTCGTCTAGCGCAGGCCGGCTACTATACAGCTGTCATTGACGCTGATTTTGGCCCTGTCACATATGCGGCCGTCACTCAGTTTCAGCAAGACCAAGGTCTAAGCGCAGATGGCATTGTTGGCCCTCTGACTTGGAATGCGCTGAGCCGCGTGTAATTTCTTAGTCGAGATTAAGGATAGACCGCTCTGAATCAGTCAGCCCCAAGGGGAATCCAAGTTGGGTTTTTCTTGGGGTTTTTCTTCCGTATGGGAAACGATGCAGGGCTCCTCTGCGCCGCTGCTAACAATGAACTGCCTGTAAGAATGATTTGTGATCGCACGAGACGGTCAAGGCTAATGGTGTTTTTGCATATATCACATCTCCCTCAGTGACTTTTCTTGCGCTTGAACCTCGCGCTGCTGTAGCAACTCCCAAAAATCGCTTTCGTCTTGTTCTGAATCATCTTCAGGGAGATAGTGATACATTGCCCTACGAACGAGTAGGGCCACAACGCCAATCCCGATATATTCTGGTACTGCCAGTGCGGTGCGCGTAATTGCATTGACCTGTGCGACCTGTTGATTGAACGCAGTCGTGCCGAAGTCAGCAACTACAATCTGAAAGTTGAGGATAAAGTTTGCAGCGCCCGTTGCTAAATTGACTAGCAGGATAATTTTTGTTCCATTAATGAGGGCCCGATAGACTTTTGGCTCGGCAAGGAGTGCTTTTAATGAACTTTCCTGCTGGGGTGATTCTAGCCCCATGCCCTGTATTAGAAAATATTTTACGACTGGCTTACCCATAACAATCGATGCCCAAAACACACCGACCGTAAAGATAGAACCCAACGTATCTTTAAGGGCAAACTGAATGCCATCAACAAACCAAAATGCCAAAATGCCCCTTGCAACGGCAAAGGCTCCAATGTAGCTGGTAATAAAATTAAATCGCTTGGTAATAAAAAGTAGATCAACAAAGACCCAAACAACAGGGACCAGAGCCGCGACAATATAAGTGTTCACGGTGCCAAGCTGCTCATTAAGACTGCTCAAAATCGCAATGGGAATGACTGCACCCATCACAATATCGAGAACCAGTTTGATGGTGGAATTCATGGCTGAGTGCCTGCTCAAAGCAAAGTAAACAACGACCTATTCATACTCTTCAATCTATTATCGAAGGTATCCCCATAACTTGTGCCATGGACTGTCATTGAAAAACATGATGCAAGCTATTTGAACGCACGCTGCGTAAATGCAAGCTATATGAAAGAGCAGGTTATTTCTTTCTACGCATTGCTATTGGCCTTGTATTGCTATTGACCTCGCAAGGCCACAATCGGATCTAGCTGCGCGGCTTGGCGGGCGGGTAACACACCAAAAATGAGGCCAATGGAACCCGATACACCAGTTGCTAGCAAAATAGCGCCCACAGAGACGGTGGGCTTTAGCGGACTGGCAACGCCAATGATCAAGGCGCTGCCGGTGCCGACCGCGATACCAATAAATCCACCAAAAACAGAGAGTAAAATAGCCTCAATTAAAAACTGAGTGAGAATCACCTTTGGCGTGGCACCAATGGCTTTACGTAATCCAATTTCGTGGGTGCGCTCGCTCACGGAGACCAGCATGATATTCATGACGCCGATGCCACCGACGAGTAGAGAGATGCCTGCGATCGCACCCAAAACCAAACTCAAACCACCACTAATACGACCCACCAAATCCTGAAAAGACTTATTGGCAAAAAGAGAAAAATCTCTCCGACCATGGCGACTCGTGAGAATGTTCGTCACCTGAAACGCCGCCGCCCTTACCCCCGCCGCATCTGCCGCCGACAGCTCCATATAGTCAATCGGAATGCCCTTCGGCGAGCGCCGCCCCGACAGCTGAGTCGCCATGGTTGTAATAGGAACATAAGAATAGTCGTCGTAGTTAATGCCAAAAGAAGAGCCTTTTTCTGCCAGGACACCCACCACCAAAAAGTTGAAATCACCAACCTGAATCAATTCTCCCAGAGCGGGCTGGTCGCCAAATAAGTTTTTAGTGAGCGTGGCACCCAACACAATTGTGCGGCTGTTTTCCTGTACATCTGTTGGGCTGAGGAACTGTCCCTGAGCCATTTGCAGATTGCGCACGTGGAGCATACCGGGCGTGGTACCAATGACATCTGCTTGGTTGGAGCGGCGGCCAAAGGTGAGCTGCTTGGGTCGGTTGATTTGAGGCGCAATTTTTTTAACGGCTGGGGCTTGGGTGGCGATCGCTTCAACATCATCCAGCGTCAACACCGGATAGTCAGCAAAAGGGCCACTGTCGTCCCAATCGCCCCCGGCATAAACCGTCAGCTGATTGGGGCCGAGGGCTTCGAGCTGATCTGTTGTAAAGGTCTCAGCGCCTTTGCCCAACGCTACAATCGAAATTACCGAAGCATTGCCGATGATAATCCCCAGCATCGTCAAGAGACTTCTAAGCTTGTTGGCGCTCAGCGTGCGCACGGCCATTTGCACATTGTCAGCAAGATTCATAAATTAAAAAAGATAAAGACCAACAGACTAGAAAAACCAACAAACTAAAAGCCAACAGTGGTGTCTACGCCTTCTATGATTTGATCGGCAGGCGGCTCTATGAGAATGCGATCGCCGACATCAATTCCCTCTAGCACCTCCACCTCTGCCCCAGTCACAATACCGACCTCAACTTCTCTAAATTCTGGATCGTCGTCACCCTTGAAAAGGTAAACACCCTGATCACCATCAGGCTGAGTCACCAGCGCCGCCAAGGGAATCACCAGCGCATCTTCTATCGGGTCACCCACAAACGTGAGTCGCACTGTCATCCCCGAACGCAGCAGATCTTCTCCAGACGTAATGCTCACTTTCACCTGAAAGAAGGTCACACGCTCTTCTCGTGTAGCCCGAGGGGCAATAAGCTTAATCTCTCCTGTAAAAACCTCGTTGGGATAGGCCGCACTGACAATTTCCGCCGTTTGACCTACTCGCAATTTGGCAATGCTGGCCTCCGGCACTTTGGCATCGATTTCTAAGCCGCTAGAGAGTTCAGCAATAGAAGTGGAGGTAGCACCATCCCCTGAAGAAGCTGCTGTTGTGGGTGTGACAAAGTCTCCGGTCTCAGCAAATCGCCGGGTGATAACGCCATCAAACGGGGCTCTGACAATCGTGTCATCGAGCTGAATTTGAACGGCGGCGAGTCTAGCCTCAGCCTGCGCAAGTGATGCCGCTGCCTGGTCAATTTCTTCTGGGCGCGTGCCGTTATTCAACGTAGCCAATGCGGCTTGTGCTTCTGAGAGGCGCTGTTGGTCAGCCCTCAAATTTGCTTGGGCCTGGACCTCAGCCGTGATGTAAGTGTCTAGCTCGTTGAGAGAAATCGCACCTTCGTTCGCCAGCTGCTGAAATCGGTCTAGTTCATTTTGCGCTTTTTGTAATGAGGCTTGGGTCACCTCTACAGCCGCTTGGGCAGCATTTACTCTAGCGCTGGCCTGAGTGATGTCTTCATCGCGTGCGCCAAACTGTCTTTGATTTAGGTCGGCTTGCGCTTGGGCAACTGCCGCTTCGGCCTGGGCCACTTCGGCCTGCGCGCGACGGCTCACCATGCGAGCGATCATCTGACCTTGGGTCACGCGATCGCCCTCTTGGATAAACAGCTCCGAAATCTTCCCCGACCCTTCTGGGCTAAGGTTTGTCGCTCGCTCTGCCTGCACCAAACCACCCGCTAAAATCTCAGATGCCAAATCTTGACGCACAACGCTGACCGTCTGCGCATCAGTAATCTCAGATGCTCCCTGCGACCTTTGCTGCCAGAGCACCAAGGCACTACCCAAAGCGCCAACCGCAATCAAACCACTCAACCAAACCGCTATTGGCTTTATCCGTTTTCGGTGTTGCACCGTCATAACGTTTGCTCTTTTACCCTGACAAAAAAGTAACTACAGGCTGCGCAGTCTCCATTCCAGCTAATAGCAAGATATCGCAAAGTATAAAAAACAACTGCCTGCATACTGAGGTTTTGTATGAGGCACTTGTGAGGCAGGTCGAAAATAGAGAACGTGCGATCGCCCTTATCCAACAGCATCAGCCAAACGTTATTCTCATGGACGCACGAATTGTTGAATATTTGCCCTCACTTCACCACAGGCGACACCTGACTAGCAAACCAGTGTGTCAGCGGCAGGTCTTCATCACCCACGCATTCTCGCATTTTTTCAGAGAGTGCCTCAAATAAGGCTGCACGCACCTCTAGGTCTAACGCAATGTAGTCAGAGAGCGTGCTCAACAGGGCCAAATACTTTTCCACGCTGTAGTGTGACTGATGCGCCATTATCTTGACCTCCGCATGCTGAAACCAACCTGACTCACCAATTGTCTGAGCAAAGGTTTCAAAATTTGTTTGATAATACGCTTGGTCGCGCAGCTGATAGCGGATTTTGTTGGCGAGGCCCAATTGTTCGTAGATAGGTTGGATGCGATCACACACCTCTACCCCAGGCTGAGGCGGCGTCGCCCATAGCAAAATCAAAGACCCACCAGGTCTCAGCGCTTCAGCTGACTTCTTACAAGCCACCTCCGGCGACACCCAATGAAACGAAGTCGCCGCCAGCACCGCATCAAACGTTTGCCCCGCCAGAGGAAAATCTTCAAACGTACTATTCGTTACCGTCACCTGCGGATATGCCTGACAGGCTACGCGAGCCAACTCACAAGCTGCTGGGCTCGGCTCCACAGACTGCATCACCAGCCCTCTTTTTGCAAAAGCTTCGGTCGCAATCCCAGGGCCGCAGCCAATTTCGAACACTGAGCTATTAGCCGCTAAACCCGCCGTACGAATGACATCATCGACCATGGCATCTGGATAGCGAGGCCTTGCCTGACGGTAGGCTTGAGCCGCTTCGCTGTACCACGTTCGCCTAGTCTCAGGACTGTAATTCTCATCAAATTTCTCGTACCACGTCCGCCAATTTTCAGCTTGAGCAGGTTCATCAAAAGCAGCCATCGCCGTTCTCTCCCAATCATCACAACTATTTCACCAACGCAAAAGACATGTTGCTTGAGCAATGTTGCCAACACAAGATTCAGATCTAGCTTAGCTGGCGCATAGCCAATACGAACAAGTCATTCAACGAGACAAATTGGGCTGCGTCACCTGCGGCCAGCTTTCAAAGTTTCGGCGCACCCAGTCCATACCCACTTCGTTATTGAGCTTTATTTTCTGAGGCTGATCCTGATAGAGCTTTGTCAAAATCTCGGCATCTTGCTCGATGACCGTCGCCACTAGCTTGAGCAAAGCATTTTTCATCAGTTTAAACACAGGCAACTTCAGTTTAGCGAACAACAAAACATAGGTGCGCGTTTGATTTGGGGACTCTGGCACAAACAAATGACACTGAACAATGGGCCCGGCTACGCTTTCTCCACGAAACAAAACAATGGAGGGGAAATAGTTTTCCAAATGGGCCTCAATGACTTTGGGCAGCATCAAAACGGTGGGATTTTTTAGCACTTCTTGCCGCGTTGGCGAGGCCTTTGGCATTTTGATAAAGGCGTCGGAATGGTGCCCCTCATCAACAAACTTTTCAAACTGCACTTCCTCAATGCGAAACATCTCACGATGCGTTCCATTTTGATGGTTGTAGTCGTGCATATTTAGCAGCATGGGCAGCAGCGGCGTCGCGACACGGGTATCACCCGTTGCACCAATAAAGTCATAGGTGTCAGCAATCTCATTCAAAATGTCCGGCAGTGGCATCGCGGGCTGGGCGCCACCATAGGACCAGATAAAATCGCCTTTTACGACCAGCGAAAGAGGCTCCATTTGCGGCAGCGTTCTTTTCGCGCTTCCTGGCAAGACCGTACAGCCTGCCGCATCAAATTCAAGGGCGTGAAAGGGACACACCACTGAGCTGGTACCGTTTTTTGTATCTTCACACCAGCCTTCAGAAAGCATCGCACCCATGTGCGGACACACATTTGGCAGCGCATGAACGTCGTCATTGGCATCTTTCCACAATACGTAATCGTTGCCATACAGCGATACCTTGATCGGTTGATTCACCGCTAGCATAGATTTATGGGCAAGTAGCCACGGCGCACCAGACAGCATAGACATGACAAACCTCTAAACACATTTTCATTATCTGCCGCCAAAAAGCGACAAATTATTCACCTTAAATCATAATAGACTCACTCTTTCAAACTTTGTCAAGCGGTCATGGCCACAGACAGTTCATCCAACAGCTCGCCAAATACCAATAGCAAAAGCGATGCGGCGTCATCACTGCGCCGTCAGCCCCAGCAAAAGCGAAGTCAGCAGCGCATCGAAAAGATTATGACGGCGGCGGCAGAGCTATTTTGGGAGGTGGGATACGAGGCGACAACGACCCATGCTATTGCGAAAAGGTCTCACACTGCTGTCGGTACGCTGTACCGCTTTTTCCCCAATAAGCTAGCTATTTTTCACGCACTCGAAAACCAGCACAGACAAGGGGTAGAGAATATTCATGCTCAGCTCATGACCCCAGAGTTTGTTCGTCAGCCCCTGGCCGACATGGTGCAGCAAATGGTGGAGACCTTTGCGGCCTATTTTGAAGACGTGAGGCCGAGAGTGGTATATACCCAGTACTACCTGAGCCCAGAGCTGTATGCCCAATTTGATGAATCGGTAGACTATGGCTACATTCGGCGGTTTGCGATCGCACTTCGCACCCGAAACGCCCGGCTCCCTATCGACCAAAGTGAACTCATCGCGGAAGTCTTTCATCGCACCTTCAACGCCATTTTTGTCTCTGCCCTCAGAAGCGAACCAGCGCACAAACAGCAGCTATACCAGGAGCTTCAGAGGCTACTGACAAACTATCTAAAGCCTTACGACATTGAATGTCACAAGTTACTGACGGCGCAAACGCTACAAAGCGAGTCGTTCGCCCTCAACGCTCGCCAGCGGTTGGCATTATCTCATCTAAAAAAGCAAGGTCAGCTAACCATCAAAGTCTTTGAAACGCTCTGTCCTCAAAGTTCTCGCCGGACATTGCAACGAGACCTAAAACAGCTAGTTGAGCAGGGATTGTTGCAAGCAACAGGCGAAACAAATCAGCTCACCTATCATTTGACCGGCGCACTCAGCTTAGAGTAGCGCTCACAAAACGAATAGCATCCTATCGAATAGCATCCTGCAAACTTATGACAACTCGCGACAAGCGTCGCATTGAGCACATATCTCAGCACGGTTCTCACTACTTTCCCTATCGAACTTCGCTATATACAATGAGGGCATCAGCAAGCGGTGACTTCCCATGCAACTGAAGCGTCCCATTTTAGTCGGTGGTTTAGGTCTTTCAGCCAGTTTAGGGCTGTTGAATATTGTGGGACATTCGCCTTTGGGACATGCACTCGGTGATGGCTCTACGCTGATGGGTGCAATGGCACTAGGTGCAGGCTTCTGGCTCTTTAAAAAGAGCACGCCGGCCTCTTTAAAGGTAGAACCACTGCTCGCAGTTGGCCCCGTAGATAAGTCAGCCGTTGATAGTGCGATTGAACAAGTAGAAGCAACATTGGCTCAGCTGATAACAGAACTCCCTGAAAGCGAAAGGGGAAATAAAGCGCTGCCTGTTTGGTCGCAGATAGAAGAGAAACGACAGGCGATCGCACAGCTCCTGACTAACCTAGACAGAACGCAGCTGAGCTTTTCTGTCATTGGTAATAAAGCAACTGGAAAAACAACTCTCATCTCGCAGCTCTCTGGGCATTTTCAGAATAAGAGCATTACAAATTTTGTAGAAGTTAACGGCGAAGAGAATCTGCCCTCCACAGACGCAGACCTTGTTCTCTTTGTGACCGCAGGCGATTTAACCCAGTCAGAGCTAAAGCGAATTCATGCACTGTTGAAAGCAGGCTACCGAACGCAGATTGTTTTTAATAAGCAAGACCAGCTTGCACCTGCCGATAGGCAGTCTGTACTTCAGCAGATTCAGACAAGGGTGGAAGATTTAGAGATTGGCGTGAGTGCGATCGCAGCCAATCCAAACCCCATCAAAGTCCGTCGCCACAAAGAAGACGGTACCATCCAGGAATCTACAGAACAACCCGAATCACAGCTCAGCAGCATAACAGATCGACTCACCTATCTGGTCGAAAATGAAACCCAGCAGCTCGTACTCACCACCACACTGCGCCAAGCAAAGGCACTACAACAAAGCACTCAGCAGTTGCTAAACGCACAGCGCAAGCAGCGAGCCCTGCCCATCGTCGAGCAAATGCAGTGGATTGCCGCAGGTAGCGCCTTTGCGAGTCCGCTACCTAGCCTAGACCTACTCGCCTCAACCGCGATCAACGCTCAGCTAATTGTGGACTTGGGTGCAGTGTACGGCCAAAAGTTTTCACTAGAGCAAGCAAAACAAGCCGCAGGCACTCTCGCCGAATTGCTCGTAAAGTTAGGACTAGTAGAAGTCTCCACCCAAGCACTGGGCGCAATGCTTAAGGTTCATGTCGCCACCTATGTTGCAGGCGGCGCAATGCAAGGCGTGAGCGCTGCCTACCTCACTCGCATGGTCGGACTGAGCCTGATTGACTTCTTTGAAGAGCGGAGTTTGTTGCCCAAAAAACAACAGAAGAAGCAGCAGAAGTTTGCCTTTGCAGAAATGGGCGATCGCTTACAAGCTATTTTCAAAGCAACAAAGCAAACCGCTGGCTTGCAATCCTTTGTGCAGCAGGCACTCTCTCATCTGCCTAGCGTAGAAACTGCTGACCCTGAAAAAGCTGCTATTGCCCAGTAGTCACCACCACTAAGCGACACAAAAAGCAGAGCTGCCCTATGCCCTCACCAGCGCCAACACCCAACCCACTGGTCGAGCAAGCCCGCGACAGTCTCAGGCAAGCCATTGACCGCTACATTCCTCAGCTCAAAATGACCCGGCTCGACGGGCCAGAGCTAACTCGCCAAGCCGCTGTCAAAAAAGGCATCGACCAGCTCACAACGCTGATGAACAAACTAGACGGCTCTTTACTCCGCGTCGCCGTCTTTGGTCTTGTCAGCCGAGGTAAATCAGCGGTCATCAACGCCCTCATGGGCGAAAAGATACTAGAAACCGGCCCCTTAAACGGTGTCACCAAATGGCCTCGCTCCGTATACTGGGTTCCAACAGATGCGACGACAGATGCGACAGGTGCCGATGAGCCTCCAACCAAACAACTCAAAATAGAGCTCATTGACACCCCTGGCCTAGACGAAATTGAAGGCCAGGCGAGAGGCGGCATTGCCCAAGCAGTTGCCCAGCAAGCCGACCTCATTTTATTTGTTGTGTCTGGCGATGTGACCAAAACAGAATACGAAGCGCTACAAACTCTCTACGCCACCCGCAAGCCTTTACTTCTCGTTTTCAACAAAGTAGATCTATACCCAGAAGCCGACCGCGACTCTGTTGCGACCAATCTCCAAACCCTATGGCAGCAGGCTGAGAGCAAAGCCAATCTCCCTCAAGGGGCCAGGCTCGTCGATGACATTATCATGGTGTCTGCAGAGCCTGCTCCTCTGCAAGTGCGTGTAGAATGGCCTGACGGCAGAGTCAGCGAAGAATGGGAAAGCCCAGCCGCAGATATAGCCCCCCTAAAAACAAGCCTTCTCAACCTGATACAAACAGAAGGCTCAACCCTCGTTGCCTTAAACGCCCTGAAGCAAGCCGGAGAAATAGAACAAACCCTCGCCAAAGAAACCGCCGAACTCAATCAAGCCAATGCCGATGAGCTGATTTGGAAATATGCCAAATATAAAGCGATCGCCGTTGCCTTCAACCCCGTCGCCATCCTCGACGTACTCGGCGGCATCGGCTCAGACATGGTGATGATTCGTAGCCTTTCGCGCCTATACGGCTTCCCCATGACCCGCTTCGAAGCCAGTAAACTCTGGCAATCTATTATCCGCAGCTCCGGCACCCTCCTCCTTAGCGAATTTGGCACCGGCCTCCTCCTTGGCTTCGGCAAAAGCGGCGCCGCTATCTGGAGCGCCTTCGAAAGCTTTTCCGGCTTCAGCGCCTACGCCAGCGCAATGACCGCCCAAGCTGGCGCTGCAGGCTACGGCACCTACGCCGTCGGCCAAGCGGCCAAAGTCTACTTACAACAAGGCTGCACCTGGGGGCCCACCGGCATCAACACCATTATGCAAACCATTTTGACCAAAGCCAAAGCCGACTCTACCCTAGATCGCCTAAAAGCCGAAATCAAAGAAACCATAGAGTCTCCTCAAGCTAGCAAAAACACCACAGCAGAAAAAGTGCAACAACCAGAAAAATAAAGGAGCCCGGTCCTTCAAACGCGCGCGCTTTAATCTGAGGACTCATCCACATCTACAGCCTCTTCTAAAATCTCTTCTGAAGGCTTATCTATATCCACACGCTCTCCCCCAAATCGCTCCCCAATCCACCCAAACTTAATTTCTCTCAAATAATCAACCACCCAATCCGCCCGCCGCAACAACATGTGATGCGGGTACGTATGCGCCACCCCCACCACCGGCACCCCCGCAGCCTTCGCCGCCTCAATCCCCGCAAAAGAATCCTCAATCGCAATACACTCATCCACAGCCACCTTCAGCTCTGGATACGCTACATTCAATTGCTCAATTGCCCGCACATAGCCATCTGCCGCTGGCTTACTCCCCTCAGCCGACACATCATCTCCAGCCACAATCACCGAAAAATACTCACTCAATCCAGCTCGCTCAAGCACCAACTCCACCTGCGGCCGCTGCCGCCCCGTTACCAGCGCCAGCTTAATACCAGCCGACCGACAGCGCTCAATCAAATCATCTAGCCCTGAATATAGCGGCAGCTCAGCCAAATCATTTAGCCAAGATTCATAGGCGATCGCACCTTTCGCTAGCAGCCCATCCACCGCCTCATCCGTTATCGTCCGCCCTCGCTGCGCCAGCAACCCCTTCAGACAAGCGCGATCGCTCCGCCCAAGGCACAGCCGGGTATAGTCATCTTCATCAGGCCGCAAATTTTCATCCAGCAACCGCTGATTACTCAAAGTCTGGCGAATCTCCTCATCGTCAATGATGATGCCAGTAAAACTAAACAAAACGACCTTGAGTACCATAGCCAAAATCAAAAAGTCCGCACAGGCTTAAAGTTTCCTGCCCTACTAATGTATATGCTTCGTCATCCACATTGAAAGGCTCCGCAATAAAGCGGATGTCGCCCACACATCAGGTTAGATAAATTGAACTTGTATTGATTGGACTTGTATTAAAGCATGGCGACTAATGCGCTCAATAGGGTGTACGGTTTGTCAGATTTGTGCATCCAAACGCGCTTTTTCGGTTGACTTGCGTAGTCGCACCTATTGATTTTGTCCCATTTGTAAGTTCTTTTGTATAAAAAAGGTTGAGTACGGCTAGTAGCGTTCTAATATAAGAACTAGAAAGTTTCTAAAGTTAGAGTGCTCACAGTGAGTAAGTACGCTGCTATTAGCCAGATAACGTTCGCCAGACAACGTTCACCAGACAGCGTTAACCAGACAATACGTTCCTGGCCTGTTTTCCCCCTGAAAACCGTCTCAACCCAAAAGCCAACATGTTTCAGTTGAGAAGATGTCAATGCCTCTATCAAACTCTTCAGCCCTTACATCCGCTGCCATCACCAGTGTCACTATCCCCTTGCTTTTAGACTGGTGGCAACAACGCAAACGCATTGCCAACGCCCGTACAAACCTGCACATAACGCTTCCCAAAGGTGACGATACCTATCTCCAGGCATATTATCGCCTGATGGAGATTTACTCCGTTGTAAAATCTGGTGGCGTCAAAGCGCAAACCGAAGCCGTACAAGCCTTTGCCCAAAGAGAATCTGTTTTACTCAGTCAACGACTCTCTGAAATTGAGGCCGCTGACGAACTCGAAGAACCCGTCAAAGTACAAGAACGCGAAAAAGTAGAACAAGAGCTACAAGAATTGCACAGCGCTAATACTTGGCGATTGCAAACCCTGACTAACATCGCCCCAGATGAAGAAGCCATCGTCAGACAGTACCTGACAGACATTGAAAGAACCCTAATACAGTCTCAATGTGCCTAATCGATGCCCGATGCTTCATCCCGATCTTCATTCCGATCTTCATTAAGTGCAGATGTTGTTGTTATCGGCAGTGGTTTAGGCGGCCTAGTTGCGGGCGCACTACTAGCCCGCTACGGTCGCCGAGTAGTGGTGTGTGAAAGTCATACGCTCCCAGGGGGTGCCGCCCACGCATTTACCCGACAGCACAAAGGAAAAACCTTCACCTTCGATTCTGGCCCATCCTTTTACTGTGGACTGGGAGAGCCTGGCTCTGCAAATCCAATCTCACAGGTGCTGTCTATATTAGGAGAAAGCCTTGAAGCCATTCCCTACGAGCCCTTTGGCTACTATCACTTCCCCGAAGGGACACTGCCCGTATTTGGCAACGGTGAAAAATATCGGCAGGCCATAGAACAATTCAGCCCCGGCGCAGCGAACGAACTGCGCCAGCTAGAAGAACACTTACTCAAAATCTATGCCCCGCTCAAACAGATTCCCACGCTGGCACTACGGGCAGATTGGCAGTTAGCATTTTTGCTGCTGCGGCATTATTCAGGGGCCCTCGCCAAGATTCTCCCTGTTTTACCAGACTTAGGCCGCTCTATGGGTGAGGTGATGGCTCCCTACATTCAAAGCCCCTGGGTAAAGCGCCTGCTCGATTTAGAATGCTTTTTGCTCTCTGGCATGACCTGCGATGAAACCGTCGCGCCAGAAATGGCCTTTATGTTTGGCGAGCGATCGCACTCTGTTATTGACTATCCTATCGGCGGTAGCGGTGCACTGGTCGAGGCCTTGGTGCGCGGACTCAAAAAATGGGGCGGCCAGCTACGACTCGGCACCCACGTCGATAAAATTATCACTGAGAACAAACGGACGCGGGGCGTCTTACTTAAAAACGGAGAGCACATTTACGCGCCCATTGTTATTTCTAATGCCACTATTTGGGACACCTACCATCATCTGCTTTCTCCTGAAGACTTACCCCCAGACTATCGAGCTAAGAAGCTAGACACGCCTACCGTTGATAGCTTTATGCATCTACATTTAGGGATTCGAGCAGATGGCTTAAGTGACATTCCGATTCATCATGTGGTGGTGCACAATAACGAGGCCAGTGTGACTCAGCCAGGCAATACCTGCATGGTGTCTATTCCAACTGTGTTGGATCCACAGCAGGCTCCGGAAGGTTATCACACCGTTCATGCGTATACGCTAGAGCCCTTTGACGGCTGGGAAAAAGATGACCACTACGAACAAAAAAAGAGAGAGAAAGCAGAAACATTGTTCCAAGCGATTGAAAAGATTATTCCAGATGTACGCGATCGCATAGCGCTAGAACTCATCGGGACACCGCTGACCCACAGCCGATTTTTACGCCGATACAAAGGCACCTATGGCCCTGCCATCGCCGCCAAAGAAGGCCGTTTTCCCAGCGGCAAAACACCTGTCAAAGGGCTCTATCTAGTAGGCGACAGCACACTTCCTGGCATTGGCGTTCCCGCCGTCGCCGCCTCCGCCATCCTCTGTGCAAACAGCCTAGTGACGCTCAAAGAGTCAGAAGGATTGCTGAGACTGTTAGAAACTAAATAGAATCCACACTGTAGTTAACCGTTCCATTGATTACAATTAAGACGCATTCAACGGCGCTATGGCAATCTGCACTAAGCTTTGGGCCTTTGTTTAATTTTTCCTGACTCCTGACTCCTGACTCCTGACTCCTGACTCGCCCATGAAAAGCACAAAACATGGTTAGTTTCCACTGCTTTCTGTTTTTGGTGCCTCGCTAGCGGCCATGCCGCCAGAAGCTGCTGCGATCACACACAGAGCAGCAAACACATCTTCCCCTCAGCAGTCACAAGGGCTCACCCAAGCGCAGCACGCTAGCCAGTTTGAGAATAATCAGTTTGAGCGTGGACAGTTTGAGCGCATCTACATCTCTTCAGAAGGAGACTTTCTAGGTGCACATACTTCCATTGGCAATACAGTGCTCTACATCGATAGCGATGGGCAGATGAACCTCGTCGCTAGAGACTACACCGCCGAACTCGACTACGACTATCGCGGCCAGCTCAGTCACATAGGAACAGCCGCCATTACCTACGATTTTAGAGGCAGGCTCCAGCAAATTGGAACGACCCGCTTCGCCTACGACTTCAGAGGTCGCCTCTCTCAGGTAGGTGACAATACCATCACTTACACCAACAGAAATCGAGTTTCTCAAATCGGCGACGTTGACATTCGCTACGAACGGGGCAGCATCGACACCATTTCTGACAATTACACTCGCACAGGGGCACGTGTCATCGTGCTGACACCACCACATTACTAAACCCTATCCCCGCCGATATGTTAATAGCTCATATTTCGGATTTACATGTGATGGTGCCGGGCGAGTTGGCCTATGGCATTGTAGATACAGGGCCGATGGTAGAGCGTGCGATCGCCCATCTCACCCAAACTAATCCAGACCTCGTTGTCATCACCGGAGACCTCGTCCACCAGGTCAAACTAGCAGAGTATCAGCGACTCAAAGCAATGCTCGCACCGCTAGAAATACCGGTATACATCATCCCTGGCAACCATGACAGCCGCGAGCTTATCCGACAGGTCTTCACCCATCACAGCTACTTGCCCACCAGCGGATGCTTGCAATACACCGTAGAAGACCATCCTCTACGACTCATCATGCTAGATACCAACGTCCCGGGAGAGGGCCATGGCAAACTCGACAAAACCAGACTCACCTGGCTAGAGCAACAGTTAGCCCAGCAGCCCGAGCGCCCCACTCTACTCTTCATGCATCATCCGCCTTTCACCACAGGCATTGACCTCATGGATGGCTATGGGCTACACGGGCTCACAGCGTTAGAAGCCATCGTCAAAAGATACGACTGCATCAAACGCATCGGCTGCGGCCATATTCACCGCCCCATTCAAGCGCTGTGGGCAGGCACGCTAGCCTACACCGTTCCAAGTCCGGTTCATCAGGTCTCTCTAGACCTCGCAGGTGACGCCAAATCTGCCACCTTTGTGATGGAGCCTCCCGCTTACCAGCTTCACCTCTGGAGTGAAACATCGGGTCTGGTCTCACACCTACAATACATTGATAAATACGATGGCCCTTATTCTTTTTTCTAGAACTCATGGCATTTTTGAAACAATACAAGAGCTTAAATGGGTAAAAATAGTTTCATCCCTACGGTGTGCGCCTTGTCGTCTCGCAAAGTATGAATCTAGGCACTTATGCTAAGGCAAGCAGAGATAGGTTTTTATCTTTATAGAACAGCTGAATCGCACTCAAATTTTGACGCAGTAACTGTTCTACCTGTGATGTCGAACAGTTACCTAACCGCAGCCAAATAACTTTCGGCGGATTGTCGAGAACCAGACTCAAGTCGTGCATATCTGCATCTTTTGAAACAAGCATAAAATTGTTATCTTTTGCATAATCCCAAACGATAGAATCGCCCGTTGCGCGCATTCCTACATCTCGAACATGCAAAGAGTTTGGGAAAAGATCGCTCAGTCGAGTGGATAATTTGGGCGATAAGTTTTCATCAAACAGCAGTTTCATGCAGGTAGTGGAGCCGACATAAACCGTCGCTCACGATCAGCCGCATAAGCAATACAAGCTTTTAGGTCTTCCTGTGTCAAATCAGGAAAATCCTCAAGAATTTCCGATTCTGTCATTTCGGATGCCATGTACTCTAGGACTTCATAAACAGTAATTCTTAAACCACGAACGCACGGCTTTCCCCCACGTTTATCAGACTCAACCGTAATGATGTCTCGATAGTTCATAGATAGCGTAGTCAAACTCATATAGCAATTTGCACTAGGCCTGCTGCAACTACTGTTGCGACTAACCTCAGCGTATACATCTTAATATTTTTAGCCAACGTCAGACTGTTTTTTGCTGCTGGCTATGGACTCTATTTTATGCAATATGGGCTGTCTCGGAATAAGAGCATACCCAACAAAAAACCCCTCTCAAGTTTGAGAAGGGCTTCTTTTAGCAGCATGTAACCACAGACCAAAGACCTACTTCTTCTTCTGTGTCTGCTCGACAGCCTTAAGCATGTGATAAGTAATCAACAGCTGTGTGAGGGCTAGCGGATAGCTCTGAAGCGTTTCACCAGTAGTACCGACTACTTTACCGACATCCTGGTTGCCCTCTAGGCTACAGAACTGGCCGAGATAGGGCACTTCATTGCAGAGAATGCGCTCTAGCTGCTGTACCTGTGCTTGGTTGGCATGGCCATCGACAGAGAGCACGTCTACAGGCTTACCCATGTCGCGATCTAGCAAGAGACGGACGGCATCGCCTAGGTCATTACCCTTGTCATCCAAGATATGTGTGAAATCTGGATGGGGTAGGGTAGGACGTAGTACTAACTTCACATCTAGTAAGAGGTCATTGCCTTTGTCATTGTCATCGCTGGGGGGGATGAAGGAAACGATGACGTCAGACCACTTGCGCTGAGGGCGAATGAAGGCCTCGGAGTCGGGCTCGCGCTTGCGTAGGGCTTCTAGTACCTGCTCGTCGGTGTAGCCACGCTTGCGAGTGTCACGCTTGATTTTCCACCTGGCACGCAAGTCTTCGGGAGGAGCTAGATATACCTTTACGTCGTAGGCATCGCGAGCGGCCTTGGTGGAATAGCCGAGCAGGCCTTCTACGATGACGAATTTCTTGGGCTCGATGTACTCAGGCGCGTCAAATTCACCTGTGGTGTGGTTGTAAATAGGCTTGAGAATGGCTCTGCCGTTTCTTAGATCTTGCAGGTGCTGCTCAATGATGTCGAGATAGTTGCAGTCGGGGTGCAGGGCAGAAATGCCCATTTCGGCGCGTTGCTTACGGTCGTAGCGGTGGTAGTCGTCGGTGCAAATGGCCACAACGTTATCTTCGCCTAGCACCTGAGCGATGCCTCGGGTCAGCGTGGTTTTACCTGCGGCACTATCGCCAACAATGCCAACGATGATGGGACGTTCAGCCATTGATCCTCCTAAGATTTATCTTTTGTATAAACAATTTCAGCATTTCTTAATACCTTTCTCAATTCTACGGAGCAACGGTCATTGACTCAAGCTATATGCTCTCGGCTTTCTGTCAATCCCTTGCTATGGCTAGCTTGTAAGGAGTTATCACAGTAACCACAAAACTCAGATGCTTGCTATACACTCGTAGAATATGGCTAGTTTCTCGCGCTTTTTTGCGCAGTTTGCCTAACTAAACCCCTCTTGCTGCGCGCTCCTTATGGTTGTCTCTAGACCTTCGTCACGTTCTAGCTCTGTAAGTGCGGCTTCAAGTGCGGCTTCTTTAGCAGATACGTCTGCGATCGCACCTACACCGACAAAACCAGAACTCCTTGCACCCGCTGGTAGCTGGGACTGTGCCAAAGCAGCGGTCGAAAATGGAGCAGACGCTATTTACTTTGGCCTAGATAGATTCAATGCGCGAATGCGGGCGCACAACTTTACCGTTGATGATTTACCGGCGCTGATGGCGTTTTTGCACGAGCGCGGCGTGCGGGGATACATCACTTTAAATACGCTGGTGTTTCCCCAAGAGCTAAAGGCAGCGGCGCATTATTTACGCACAATGATTGCGGCGGGTGTAGATGCGGCGATTGTTCAGGATGTGGGCATTTGCCGATTAATTCGCCATCTCTCGCCAGATTTTCCGATTCACGCCTCTACGCAGATGACGGTGACCTCAGCGGCAGGGGTGGCCTTCGCAAAGCAGCTGGGCTGTCAGCTGGTGGTGCTTGCTCGCGAATGTTCGCTCAAAGAAATTAATAAAATCCAGCGACAGCTAAAAGAAGACAATTGCAGCTTGCCGCTAGAAACGTTTGTTCATGGGGCGCTGTGTGTTGCCTATTCTGGGCAGTGCTTAACGAGTGAATCGCTAGGTGGGCGCTCGGCCAATCGGGGAGAATGTGCCCAGGCCTGCCGGATGACTTACGATTTGATTGCGGATGGGGAGAGGGTGGAAATGGGCGATCGCGCATATCTCCTCAGCCCACAGGATCTGTCTGGCCTACCTGTCATTCCAGACCTCATTGCCGCAGGTGTCACGAGCCTAAAAATAGAAGGCCGCCTAAAAACGCCAGAATATGTGGCAAACGTTACCCGCGTTTATCGCGAAGCGCTAGATAAAGTCATTGCAGAAAGTCCAGAAAAGTGTCAGCCAGCAACGCCAGATCTTAAATTTCGGCGAACAGAGGCCTCTTACTCGCCCTCTAGGTCAGAACGTTATTCGCTAGAAATGTCTTTTTCTCGGGGGCTCTCGACAGGATGGTTTCAAGGCATCGACAATCAACAGTTAGTGCACGCTCGCTTTGGTAAAAAGAGAGGCGCGTTTATCGGAAAAATCTCTCGCATTACCAAACAGAAAAAAGACGTTGTTCTCGCCGTTATTGCCAAAACGCCTGTGAAGCAGGGAGATGGCGTGGTCATTGATAGTGGCAATCCAGATGCCGATCAGGGCGGGCGGCTATATAGCGTCAGCCAGCAAGGCAAAGAGACTTTGGTAGGGTTTGGTCGAAACGATATCGATCTCAATAGAGTGAAGGTGGGCGATCGCCTATGGAAAACCAACGATCCTGAGCTAGACAAAACCATTCGCAAAACCTACAGCGGTGAGCAGCCTAGATTTAAGCGCCCGATTCGAGTGGTGCTTTCGGGTGAGATAGGTGAAAAAATGCAGGCGATCGCACAAGATACCCAAGGCTACACAGCTCGGTGTGAAAGCGAACAACCCCTCGTCGAAGCCCACTCTCGTCCACTCACCACAGAAAAACTCACGCAACAGTTTTCTCGGTTAGGCAACACGCCATTCGAGCTAGCTGAGCTAGAAAACAATCTCACGGGAGAGTTGATGATTCCTGTCAGCGCACTCAATCAATTGCGCCGAGATTTAGTCGCTCAGCTCACGGCCCAGCGGGCAGCTGCCTCAACGCCGCTATCTCAGCAAACGCCTTGGACACTGAACCCACACGCCTCTCATCGTGATTTGCTGCCGACATTAACCGATAACGTACCGAGTGAACCAGCTCAGGCTCAGTTGATTCCGCTGGTGCGATCGCATGCCCAACTCCAAGCCACCCTCCAATCTTGCGAGACAACAAACATCTCTACCCTCTACTGCGAACTAGAAGATCCCGTTCGATACCAAGATGCCGTTCAAAGTGTTCAAAGCTTTAACGCTGAAACCGGCAATTCCATAGAACTGTTCATCGCCCCGCCTCGCATTACAAAAGCCAGCGAAAACTACATCCTTGAACAGGTCAAAAAAGCCAACGCCACTGGCTACCTCATTCGCAATTACGATCAGCTCGCTTTCTTTGCAGACCAGCGATGCATCGGGGACTTTTCGCTGAACGTAGCCAACCCCATCACCGCAGACTATTACAAAAACACGTTTTCACTAGAGCGAGTGACCGCTTCTTACGATCTAAACGTGCAGCAGTTAGAAGACTTACTCGACAGTGCGCCTGCTCACTGGTTCGACATTACGCTGCATCAGCACATGCCGATGTTTCATATGGAGCACTGTGTTTTCTGTGCCTTTTTATCAGAGGGAACAGATTTTACAAATTGCGGCAGACCCTGTGACCAGCATGAGGTTAAGTTGCGCGATCGCACAGGCACAGAACACATCCTCCATGCTGATGCAGGCTGTCGCAACACCGTCTTCAATGGCCGCAGCCAAACCGGCGCAGAGTTTCTCTCACGCTTCATCGCAAAGGGCGCTCGCCACTTCCGCATAGAGTTCTTGGACGAGTCACCTGCCGAGGTTACACAAACGTTAGAGGCGTATACGCGGCTGATCAATGGTGAGATAAGCGGAGAAGATTTATGGCGTTCCCTAAATCTATCAAGCCAGCTGGGCGTTACCCGAGGCACGTTAGAGAAGCGTCATCGGTAGAGTTGGAAACGGTGCTAGCTCGCAAATAGCCGTCTGGAAAGTTTAGCCTGTCTCATCTGAGCCAAGTCTATCAGCGGTGTGCAGGCCCACATATCATCAAGCGATCGCACAGCCGCCTCATCACAAATTCTCGCCATATCTGCACTCAGCGCTAGGCGAACCTGCTGCGCCTGCACATGCCCCAGTGTCCCTAAGCGAATAGCCGCGCCTAATACGCCCGTCACAAACCCATGGATAAAGGCAATCCGGGCAGCCTGCTCACTCAGACCTGCCACCTGAGCAACCACACCAAATACGACAGGATGCAAACAGTTAAACTCTCCTTTCGCCGTGAGCTGCTGCAATGAATCTAGCTGCGAATGAGGCCACGTTTGATTCGCCACCATCAACAACGCTCGTCCGCTCTGCCGCTGAGTCAGTCTCGTTTTTTCAATGGGCGTCTGTGCGAACAAGTGCGCGTCAATGTCTCTTAATTTCGAGAGACTATCCTGCTGACTGGCACGGTGAGCATGGGTAAGTGCGATCGCATCCATCGGCCCCACCTTATTGCAAACCAGCAGCCTCACAAAAGTCTCCACCTGCTCAGCTGTTTGAATCGTCCCTGCTTGCACCAGACTTTCTAACCCATGAGATAGCGTATAGCTACCAGACGGGAAAAAAGAATCCGCCAGCTGCATCATGGCTAGCTGTTGCTGAGCAGAATAGTCTTGTTCGCTAGAGGAAGAAGTCATTTTATAAGAGATTGAATATCTAGTGCGCGTGATGATGAGCAAAAAAGGCCTTTGCTGAGAAATCGATAGCCTGTTGCGTAGATTTTGATTCTTGCGTAACGCGCAGGCCTTGAATATTTAAGGTTTCGACAACCTCTTTAACCGTTGACGCCACGAGCGACGCATCGGACACTAGCTCGACATACAGAGTATCTTCACAAACGCTAATGGGCCAATGATGATTGCCTAACACGTGCCCTAACTGCATCAGTGTCACAGCATGATTGTGTGCACCCGGATCAAATCGAATAGCGATCACCTGTTGCTCTTTTAGACTAACCAGTACGTATTTCGTTGTTTGCTCAGCAGACTGATGAGTCGCCAGCACATCACCGTCTCTCAATAGCCAGTTGCGATCTTTAATAATTCCGATAGACCGGCCACATAGCGCTGTGGTGAATATGCGGCCTTTAATGCGATCGCACCGATCAATCCTCACCTGCAAAACCGACGCTTTCTCAGCCTCCATTTTTTCAGCCAACGTCGCCTGCTCGTTCACATTGCCGAGATAGGTATCGGCAATGATGGTTGCTTGATGAGTGCTAGTGTTTTGCGCGGTGTTTTGCATGGTGTTTTGCATGATTCGTCATCAGATGGAGTAGGGGAGGGGGCATTGTTTTCTGAGCGATCGCATACAGTTCATCGCCGCTTTGAAGCTGGTTTTTATGTCTTGGGTTTTGGATGCGATCGCACGAACCAGCAGCCCTCGTTCACCCGGCAATACAGAACTTGCTAACGAAAGTGACTGGGCTGACACCGCATCAATCTCTTGACTAAGCCGCGCCAGGTTTTCTAAAGTCGAGCTCGCCTCTGGCAACACCAAAATCAATGTCCCCAATACTGCCCCACTCGCAAACAGCTCACTTCCCACAAAAGGATTATCCTGACCGAGCAGCCGCATCGCATCAACAAACCACACCCGACCATCCGGCGACTTGATTCGAATGCGACTATTAAACTGCCGAAACTGATAAGCCTCACCCCGAGCCAGCCGCCCCGGCAAAACAATCTCTCCAAAGCTCAGCCCTGCCGACGGATGCATCGTAATCTCCGTCGTCTGTGCCAACAGAGAATCCGCAAACAAAATCAACGGCTCTGGCAAAAACTCTAGCGTCGCTCGCTTGTATATATCAAAGCGGTAGCGCACTACAGCGCCTAAACTTTCATCAGGCATCATATGCACTTTCGTCGCAGCCTGATCAGCTAGCAACAGCTGGGCACCGGCTTCTAGCTGCATAGACATGTCGAGCCTGTCACCAGCCAAAAGCCCCGGCGACGTATTCATGCGATACAGATACATGCGCTGAGACTGAGAGCGTTGCTGCGTCGCTGTCCCATCGGAGTCTAGGCGAAAGGGCGGAGAAACACTCAACGGGTAGGCCATGTAGCGATCGCACACCACCGTCTTCCCAGCCGCATCACAAGTCAATCCCAACCTCAGCTGAGGCTGCACATCTCCAATTGCGATTTCGTGCGAACGCTCAACTACTACACTCTGAGTCATCACACGCTCACTGGCTCAGCAGCCTGAGAGAACAACAGCGTCTTCTGCACAAACGCAACCACGTCACTCAGGCCATCGCCGGTTTTGCAGTTGGTGTATATTACGGGCTTTCCTTCACGGTACTGCTCACTTTGCAGCCGCATCAGCTCCAAATCCGCACCCACATAAGGTGCCAAATCCACCTTATTCACCACCGCCAAATCAGACTGCACAAACCCCGGCCCGTTCTTACGCGGAATATCATCACCCGCGCCCACATCAATCACAAAGATGTAGGCATCTACCAGCTCATAGCTAAAGGTAGAGGCCAAGTTATCACCCCCACTCTCAATCAAAATCAGATCCAGCTGTGGAAACAACAGTTCCAAATCCTGCACCGCCAGCTGATTCATCGTTGGATCTTCACGAATCGCCGTATGCGGACAGCTGCCCGTCTCAACCCCAATCACCCGCTCCGGGGGCAAGAAACCTTTTCGCTTTAGCCGGTCAGCATCTTCTGTCGTCAACAGGTCATTAGTGACAACGGCCACTTCAACGCCTTGCGCCATCAATAGCGGCATAATCCCTTCAATCAAAGCCGTCTTGCCACTGCCTACTGGCCCACCAATTCCTAATCTTGCTGCTGACTTTGGCATATTATTCTTTCTCTTTTATGACACTCACCCTTCACCCCTTCAGCTCCGCCCCATCAAACTTCCCATTAAATCCATACACCTCCTGACTCCCTCCATAGGGCACTAGCTCCACCTCTTTTTCATCACCCGGCTCAAATCGCACTGCCGTTCCAGCGGTAATATTCAGCCGCATCTTCTTCGTCTTTTCTCTATCAAATTCCAATCCATCATTCACCTCATAGAAGTGAAAATGAGACCCCACCTGAATTGGGCGATCGCCCACATTCTTCACCACCATAGATACAATCTCACGGCCCGCATTCAGCTCAATCATCTCTGAACTACCAGGAATTACCTGCCCAGGCACTAACGGCATTGGAGCCGAGTTATCTTCGGTATACATTGTTGTTTCTCCTACGTACTACTCCACCTAGTCCATAATCGGATTGTGCACCGTTACTAGCTTTGTTCCATCCGGAAACGTTGCTTCTACTTGAACTTCGTGCACCATTTCGGGAATGCCTTCCATCACATCGTCGCGCTTGAGCAGCGTTGTCCCTTCCTGCATCAGCTCGCTCACCGTTTTGCCATCCCTAGCCCCTTCCATAATGGCCGCAGAGATATAGGCAACTGATTCAGGATAGTTTAGCTTCAGCCCGCGATCCTTTCGCCGCTCAGCCACCAGCGCCGCCGTAAATATCAACAGCTTGTCTTTTTCCTGGGGCGATAGCAGCATATTGTGTCTCCTATGTATCTCCTAAGATGTAACCGGGCAAGTCCAATAGACCTTTACGTGCCTTCATTGTTATGAAAATTGACAGGTTCGATAGACTTTCTTAGCTTATCTAAAGGTTTTCTCTATTTTTCTCTATAAAGGGCACAACCCCCTTGAATCATGGCTGAAAGCATGGCGTGTTTGTTTTACGAAATACAAAGAAATCACGCCCTATGTAGGCTTGTGTAAACCTTTTTAGCAAGTTAACCCTCCCGCAAAAGAAAAAGGTGAAAATCAGCTCAAGTCAAGCTCACTTTTTTAATACGCAACCACGAGAGGGATTAAACCATGCCCGACACCCGCGCAAATGTGTCTCCCGAGACCATCCGGCAGCCAAAGCAAAAGATTCCACTCCAAAAGCTCTACGACGATTTGGCCAATATTGACCAAATGGATTTGGCCGCCAGCGCACAATGCCGTGAGCAAGCTCAGCAGGTACTGGCAAACACAAACGTGAGCCTAAACTGGAGAGATGCGATCGCAGAACGCCTCCACGAGGCCAACCACACCCTCGCTATCAAAACCGTCACCGGCGACGACAGCTACTAAGTTCGCACCGCAAGATATCGTGACCTACGACAAGACTGACTCCACTATGAGTCAGTCTTTTTAATATGCATCCGTATCAGTAAACATATCTGTATTCATGGCTTAAGAGCTATAGCAATCTGAAAACACACACAGTGACAAAAACGATCACCGACCTAATTATTACAGCCTGCTTAATTGGAATGGTTGGAATAGCCATCGCTTTCGCTATCAATTGGCTCATGCTGCTGCCATTCAAAATATATAAATTCCGCTTGCAACGTAGAAGTAAAAAAGAAGACCTCGAGCACCTCGAACACTTACTTTCTGAGAAACAGTGGGCAGCCGCAGACAGAGAAACCAGCAAAATAATTGCACGAACAACACGCTTCTCTTACTGCCCTGTCATTACTATCTTTTTTATGCTGGTATTCCCTCATCATTTATTGCTGGCCATCGATCAACTTTGGACTCACTACAGTCAGGGTCGATTTGGATTCTCAGCACAACGAGAGGTCTATGAAACAGTCGTCGGTTCAAACATCTATTGGAACCAAAGCCAGCAACGCCGCCGCAGGCCTTACTTTCTAACCACAAGTAGTTTCATCAACGAGCTTCAACTAGAGAAGCCTGTTAAAATCTGCTTTCTAGACTTCGCAGATACCGTTGGCTGGCGTATCAACAAGCAATGGTACAACTATCAAAATTTCCCAATGGAAGAACCGATGCCTAAAGGCTACTTGCCCGTCGGGCAGTGGCTCCCTACAGTTAAGGACATTGTCTTCCAAGACCCAGGCACCCCGTACAATCGGTCAATTGTCTTTGCCGCACTAATGTACAGATTGGGAGAAGCAGACTAAATCATCCCAGTAATGACATACACAGTTAAAGATTCAGATGTCACTAGCTTTTTCGAATTAAGTAATGCTGTAAAACGAGGCTTATGACGTAAGCACTTAAATAAATGGCAAGCAACACCATCAAAAGTGTATTTAAACCAAAGTTGGAGAGCAACAGGTAAAAAATAAAGCCAACGAACAATACAAAAACATATTCAGCAATTGGCTTTTTGCCGGTAAATCTTCGATTGTTGTAGGGCACCCATAACCAGCCGATTCTAATCGCTAGCCATGCGATATAGCCCACAGGTGGCAGTCGATTAACCGTACCTACAATGTCTCTGAAAAGTTTATCTGCCTTGTGTCGCTCCAAGGGGAGTTCTTCAAATGGCGCGTTGTCGCCGGTCGCCACTTGTAAAGTGCCATATTTATAAGCATAGTCATGGACGATGGAAGCCACCAGCGTGATGCCCAGAGGCCTGAGAATGCCAATGGTCAAGAGACCCACCAACCAGGGGAGCGGGATAGACGCGCCATCAAAAATGATCGGTTCTTCAGAACTGGAATGTCTTATAGGAATTCTTACCCTGCCGTTTAAGCCACTTTTGTAGCCAATGCCTTTCAGTTCAAGGATCCAATCTCGTTCTAGAGTAAATCGTCTGCGCCTAGTTGCGATCGCCAACCGTTCCCACAAACCTACCTTATGGTCGGGCTGATAGGACTCTAATTTTATAGAGGGCATCCCATCAAACTTAACTTTAATTGAGCCGCTGTATTTCTCTGCTTCGAGCCTTAGTGGTGCAGAAAACTCAAAGCGATAGCTAAGGTGTCTCATCCTGAGAATCGAGTAACACGGGAGAACTCGATACGGTAGTTGCAGCTCTGTTGCTTGCGAATAGAAGCACAAGCAGGTGGCGGATTGCAGTGAGGC
>JBCBKQ010000049.1:0-26864 GCA_038521595.1 Cyanobacteria bacterium J06627_28
TCTGGCGATGAACAACATTGCGAAGAAGTGGAACAGACCTATCAAAAACTGGAGGGCAGCTTTGTCACAGTTTGCTATCCTGTTCCCAGAACGCTTTTCCGCTTAAGAAAAAAGCGCTTACACAAAAATCAATACACTCTCCTCGAAGAACAAAACAACCGCTACTGGATCGACGCCTACGGCCTCCAAAACGAACTCACCCCTGAAGTCCCCGACGATCAAATCACCCTCCGCCGTGCCGACCTCCCCCGCGACATCCGCTCATTCATCTCCTACGCCGTCGGTTGCATGATGGGCCGCTACTCCCTCGACGCCCCCGGCCTCATCCACGCTGGCCAACCCTTCGACCCCACCCGCCACACTACCTTCCCCGCCGACCCCGACGCCATTATCCCCATCACCGATCAAGCCTACTTCGATGACGACATCGTTACCCGCTTCATCGAATTTGTATCCGTCACCTACGGCAAAGACACCCTCACCGAAAACCTCGACTTCATCGCCAGCGCCCTCAAGCTAAAAGCCAGCGAAACCGCCCGCGATCGAATCCGCCGCTACTTCATCACCGAATTCATCACCGACCACATCAAAACCTACAAAAAACGCCCCATCTACTGGCTATTCACCAGCGGCAAAAAGCGCACCATCGGCACACTCGTCTACCTCCACCGCTACAGCCCCGACACCGTAGCCCGCATCCGCACCGACTACGTACTAGAGCTACAAAGAAAACTTGACAAAGAAATAGAGCGCGTAGACGCTGAAGCCGAAACCGCCACCAGCACCACTGCCAAAAAAGCCGCCAGCAAACGCCTTTCCACCCTCAAAGACCAACAGCTAGAACTCCGCGACTACCAGGCCAAACTCCAAACCACCGCCGACCAACGCATTGAGCTAGACCTTGACGATGGCGTCGCCTACAACTACACCCTATTCAAAGGCCTAGTGTACGAAGGCAGCGACCTAAAAATGAAAGACCTGATGAAAAAATCCCAGTGGAAACGCGATTTGCTAGCGGCTCAGCACGATGATGAAACCCCAAGCTAAATAGCGGGTATATATATATCAACGTAATCCAAAATAAATTCAGAGATATCGAGGGTATATGGGTTTTAAGCAGCTCTTAAAAACGCTTGAAGCAAGTCAATCAGCTAAGAGCCCTCTATACAAAGCTCTGCAAAAAATAGCAAAGCTAGAAACAACAAGAGAGATAAACATTGGCACGATAAGAAGCCAGCTAAGAAAAGTCGAGAAGCTATTAGCCGCCCCCGAAATTTCTGTATCTGATAAAGCAAAGGTTAAAGAGCACCTCACAAAATACGCAAACGAACTCCGAGATACAGATAGCCAAATCCGTCGTAAATTTGGTGGAGAACTCGACAAAGCTTTGAAGCCATTAGGCTTTTCCTTATCTGGAAACTATCCAACGCTAAAAACAAATCTATACACTTTCAAACTCGACTTTGAGACTTACAAAGCGACCATTTGGTTTGGTCCAGAGCAAGAGAAGCTATCAGAGTGCCGATTACGAGCCTCTGATGTTGTCAAAGACCTCAAAAAAAATATCAAGAATCTAGAGACTAACCTTAACCAAGAGACATTCACCACAAAACTGAAGCAAGCACACCATCGCGTTGCAACGGATAGCAGCCGGTCAATTCCGATTACTTCCGTACTTCCCGAGTTAGCATTCCTACTTCAGAAGGAATCCTTTTATCAGAACCCCGTGCAAGACAACTACCGCAGCTATGGCCGCGCCGACTTTAGCTATGACCTTTTTAGGTTCGGTAAATTCTCTCTTACTCAGGGAATGCAACTAACCGTTGCTGTCAAACAGTACACTCGGCGGCGTCAGGATTTCCTCTGGATTCCGAGTAACCAACGGGGCGACGGTACCCTTTACTCCCATTTACAGTTCAAACAATAGTCATCACAATGCCTACTGCCATTGCCGCTACCGAATCTCGTCTAGATCGCCGTACCGCCCGTAGAATCATTGAGCAAATCGGTAGTGCAGGCCAACCGCCAAGTTACGGCGTTGAATTCTTCTCAGCAGGAATAGAAGAGTATCTTTCAGCCATCAACGGAGAATACCTATCTGACTACATTCAAGATGGTGGCGCTTCCTTCAAAATGGTGGTGGGCGTCTATGGCGGCGGAAAAACGCACTTCTTATACAGTGTTCGTGACTTGGCTTGGCAGCAGAACTTCGCAGTTTCTTATGTGAGCCTTAAATCCAGCGGTGAGTGTCCGTTTCATAAGCTAGATCTGGTTTACAAAGCCATCATCAATGGACTGGTTCCCCCCTTACCCCCCGAAGAGCTGAGCGATGGCTACGAACCTGGGATCTCGGCCTTTCTACAGGCTTGGTACAGCAAAAAACTATCAGAATACCAAAGTAAAGATCTTACAGAACAAGAAATCAGACAAAAGATATTGGCAGAATGCAAAGACTTAGAAACCTCAAGCAATAGCTTTTCTAACGCTATCAGAAAAGCATTAGACGCATATAGTCGTGATGATGGTGAAACCTTCAGAACAGTCTGCCAGTGGCTAAAAGGCGAAGGATTTGATCGCCGTCAGCATGCCAAGCAAGGCATATTGCAGCGAATTGATAAGTCATCGGCCTTTCATATGATTCGCTCACTGGGGCAAACAGTTCGCCATTTAGGATACTCCGGCTTAGTCGTGTTGCTAGATGAAGCCGAAAGAGTACCTAGCTTGAGTACTAAAGATAGAGAACAGCACCTGAGCAACCTGAGAGAAGTCATTGATGAATGTAGCCAGTCTACCTTTCAAGGCATGATGCTTTTTTATGCTGTTCCAGATGCCAACTTCCTAGAAGGTAAAACAATGGTGTACGAAGCACTAAAACAACGTGTTTCTACCACGTTTACAACATTGAACCCTATGGGCGTAATGATTGAGCTAGAAAATAGCATCCCAGAACCCATCCCTTTCTTAGAAAAAGTAGGTAGCAAGCTTCAGTGTGTCTATGAAACTGCGTATCCAGATAGCTTAGAAGTCGATAGCTGTCGTCAACTCATCAGTGAGTTTGCTGAATGGGCCTACGACCAACGATTCCAGGATGAGGGCTACAAACGGCTATTTGTCCAAAAGCTGGTAACGGGCTTTGGCTATCTTCACCGTAAAGGGCAAATGCCCTCTCCAGATACAATTTAAGAGGACATATAAATGATCTCTTTAATCAATCAAACCGTAGTGCATCCTAGATATGGACAAGGCAAAGTCAAAAGCACAAAACATGGAGGCATGAGACTTGCCGTCCATTTTGAAGGGCAAAAGGGCTTATCTTTCGTCCGTAGAGACGAAGTAGAATTTGCCATTGTCCACAAGCCCGTCAGTAAAGAACAGCGCCAGCAATCCCAAAAACTAAAGCCGAGACGTATGTTAGAGGCTTTTCGATTGGGCATCGTACCAGAAGATTGCATTACCTCTTTTACCTTTGGCCGTGAATACGAAACAACTGAGTTGAAATATTGGCTGAATCAACCGAGCAAAAGCGGCCTAGTATTGGTCGGCTCTTATGGATCTGGTAAGACCCATTTCTTGAAGTATGCGCGGATCTGTGCACTCACTCAGGGCTATGCGATCGCCGCTACTGAAATCAACCCGTTAGAATCCCCCTTCTCCAAACCCAAACGAATCTATCGTCAGCTAGTTCAGAACCTGCAAGTGCCCACACGGGGTGGAGAAATCCTAAATTTCAGACGGTTACTCATAAAAGCATTCAATCACAAGCTACTGTTGAGTCATCCCTATTTTCAGTATGTTGCCAAATATCGCAATAACAGTGATATTTGGCGATGGATAGAAGCAACTGAAGACGATGCAAAACCATACAGCCCCAACAATGCCTATAAAGAACTGCCAGGGCTATATGGTCATCACGGCAACACCGCTAACATTTTCTGCTATCTGCTAAGCACACTGGGCTGGCTAGTTCGCCAAAAGGCAATCGGTGCCAGAGGATTGCTGCTTATGTTCGATGAAGCCGAATCGCTAGACCAAAGCAACACACCCACGGCTATAGACCGTAGCTATAACTTTTTAGATGCCTTGATAGCAACGGCTAACAGTGAACCAGAACTGCTAGCTCAACCCACCGGCTATCGCTTTACCTACGCAGCCCATGCCGACACCATTCCTTTTCTATACCGAAAAAATAGCGGCCTCAAAATCTTACTTACTTTCACATCTTGTGAATACGGCCAACAATCTCAGGAACTGACGAAACTACCGACGTTGTATTTAGAGCCCTTGCACCCACAGGCACTAAACAGAGTTTTCGACCAGATTTGCATGCTTTATTCAGACGTGTTTAACCTTAGCGAACAGCAATTAAAAGTGGACGAGGTACGAGAGATTGTAATCAATGGCCAGTCGCCCACACGTCTAGCCGTCAAGAAATACATCGAAGCATTCGATCTCGTACGCTTTTATCCCCATAGAGAGCTTTCTGAGATACTGCAATGATCTCCGTAGCCAAGGACAGCCCTAACCTTACGCGTAATCGCCTGCGATACGCCTGGAGACCTTTCTTTAGCCGGTACGGTCGCTTATCTCCTATTCAAACTAAAACCATTCCGAAGATCCTGGATGGACTCAATGTTGTTGCCTCTGCGCCAACAGCTTCTGGCAAAACCGAATCAGTCGTTGCACCAGTCGCCGAGCGATGCATGGCCGAGCGATGGGAAGGGCTTTCTACACTCTATATCGTGCCGACTCGGGCGCTTGCTAACGATATGTTGCAGCGTTTGGCAGGCCCTTTAGGCGATATGGGTCTAAAGACCGCGCTCAAACACGGCGATCGCCCAACGCTCCCAGTACAGACCCCAAACTGGCTAATCACCACTCCAGAATCTCTAGATTCGCTCCTATGCCGGAAATCCTACCTATTTCAAACTCTTCGCACCGTCATCATCGACGAAATTCATCTATTAGATGGCACCGCCCGTGGCGATCAGCTTCGGCTTTTGCTCGTCAGACTTCGACAGTTAGTGGACCCCGTTCCCCTATCGGTACATCTACTTTCGGCAACCCTGGCTAGTCCTGATGAAGTGGCCCAACGCTACACACAAGCCTATGCAATAGTCACCGTTTTGGGCCAACGCGAAGCAGACTATCAAATTTTGGCCTCACATGAAGAGGTGAAAAAACTTGCCCGTGATCGCAAATGGAAGAAGATACTTTACTTTTGTAATCAGCGAAAAACGGTTGAAAAGGTTGCCGCTGAGCTGACAGAGCTATGGGCACCCTACCCTGTGGTAATTCATCATGGCAGCCTTAGTCGGCAGATCCGAGAAAAAGCTGAACAAGTAATGAAGGAAGTCTCCGTTGCCATCTGTGTCTCAACCTCTACGCTTGAGATTGGTATCGATATTGGCGATATTGATGTTGTCGTTTTAGTCGAACAGCCCAATAGTACATCGGCCCTTCTCCAACGGGTCGGACGCGGAAGCCGACGCTCTGGGAAAGTGCAAGCAGTTGCGATCGCTCAACCTGGACAGCAGCAAGCATCGCTACAGACTATGCTCAACGAGGCCATATTAGGAACGTTGTCTGACGAGGTATATGAGGTAGAGCTATCTGTCGCTGTACAACAAATTTTCTCTTATCTGTATCAGTATCGGGCGGGAGTGAAGCAGACAGATCTCATTGTTTTACTCTCACAGCTTTGCAGTGAGCAAGTCTCACACTCTATACTGCAACATCTGTCGCAAACAGATTGGATTCAATCCGTCAGCGAGCGGTGGTATCCGGCTACGCCACTGCTAGACTTAGCAGAGAAGGGACGGATACACTCAAACATTGCTAATTCGGGAACCTGTAAAGTCATCGACGTCAATACAGGAAAAGAAATTGGGATGGTTTCAGGCGTTCAAGATGAAATCTTTTTGCTAGCGCGGCAAGCCTGGAAAGTGCTGTCGATTGATTATGGCGTTATTAGAGTTCAGCGTTTTCGTGGCAGCGTAAATGCAGCTACGTTCGCCAGAGTAAATAAGCATGGTGCGTTCCACCATCTGCTTCCACCCGGCCTGTCATAAAAAAAATGAAAATATCTCAGCATCGTCAAAAGGCAATACGTACGCTACTTTCTTCCGATTTCTTCGAAGTCGCTGATATCTCTGATAAGGCTTTGAAACTGTACAATCAGGCATTTACCCATAGCTCCTATGCAAAAGAACAACGCGATCAAAGCCATGCCTGTGAAGATTATGAGCGACTGGAGTTTTTAGGTGATCGCATCCTCAATTCCGCTGTTGCAGATTTCCTTTATCACCACTACGACCAAGCGACCCCGAAAACCCTCTCCGACAAAATAAAATTCACTCAAAACGAGAACCTTGCGCATCTTGTAAAAACGCAAACACCTGACGTTAAATTACTCCTTAGACTCGGTAACGGACAATCTTTAAACGATGCTATCCTCGCCGACACCTTCGAGTCCCTCATTGCAGCTATATACCTCGACCCACGCCAAGGGTTAGCCAAAATTCACTGGATTGTAAATGGGCCACTCTCTTCGGCCATAAAAGCATTTAACATCTCAGAAGATTACGTCAGCCGCCTACAAATGCGCATTCAACAAATACTGAGGAAAGATCATTTAACGTCAGACGACTTTGAGTATTGTGAGGTTAGCCACCACATAGACAGTCAAAGCAATCATCTAATTTGCTACGAAGTTAGGTTGAACGGCGAAGTCATTGGAAAGGGTTCTGGTAGTAACTCGAAAGCAGCTAAGCAATCCGCAGCCCAGTTCGCCTTGAGCACTCTAAAATGCACAGAATAGTTCAATACAGCGAATAAAGAGGATGATTTCGAATAACATTACTAAACAGCAATTTGATCAGCTATTGCAGTAGTGGAAAACCAAGACAGGCTCGCTATCAGATTTGTCTCGAAAGTCAAGCCATCCTGTTTACCAACAGGTCATTGCCATCGGCTCACAATCGCTGCCTTTCTTGCTGAAAGAGCTAGACCGTAACCCTAGTCATTACTTCGCAGCACTGCAAGCCATCACAGGCAAGACCCCGACAAAAACTGAGCATCGAGGTCGCATTCGGTTCATGGCAAAAGACTGGCTGGGTTGGGGCCGAGATCGTGGCTACCATAAGCTATCAGTGGTAACGTGCCTGATAACCTAAAACAGACTTGATGGCGACCTGCAATCGCCTGTACCTTGACTGTGCGCTGTCAAGCAACGACTAACGTCTCTTTTATGAATCGCGATCGCATCCAAGCCAGCTTACAAGCCATATTCCAAGACGACAGCCGCTGGCACCCAAAGACGCGCCGCATCGTGTTTTGGTACGATTCCGACGGCCAATTTCAAACCACCTTTGAAGAACTCGCTCTCCCCAACGTCACTAAGCTTCAGCTCGGCGACACCCCTTTCACCACCAAATACCGCCTGCTCATTCAAGCCCCTGAGCAAGCCTTTCTGCTCTACGCTCCCTACGCCGAACCCGCCCCCGCCGACAACTGGCTGCTCGACATCCAAAAAAGCGCCCAGTCCTTTTCTGCTGATCGTGCCGCGCTCATCTTTGCCGATCTCTCACTACACCAGCGCAGTTTAGAAGGCGTCATTCGCCAGCACCTCACCTTTTTTAACAGCAGTCAGCGATCGCAAGCCCTTCAAGACATGCCGCGATCTCCCAACATTCAACAGCCCGATTTGCTGCTAGCTATGCTCTGCGTCTTAGCCAATCTCAAAGTCGCCGATGCCTCCTCCCTCATCCGTCAGGTGCTCATGGGCGGCCTGCTAGAGTCCGACAATTCGCTTTGGGCCGATATCGACCGCTTTGTTTCCGCCGATGCCTTCTGGCAAGTGGTAGCTGACCACCTGAGCATCAGCGATTCCAAGCCCAGCCTCAAAAAGCTATTGACGCGCTTGTTGGTGACCCACCTAGCCACCACCCTACACAACGCGCTGCCGCCTGCCCTAGATACCTATGCTATTCGCCCCGGCCAGCAAGCCTACGCCTTCATTGATCGCTGGATGCGCGACCAGATAGACGCCGATAGCCTCAAACCTTTCACCGAAGAGATTGGCACCGAGCTAAAAATATTCAATCTGTTAGAGTCGCTTGCTGCTGACACGCTCAGAGAAGCCGCCATTTTTGAATCTGTCGATCAGGTGCTGGCGCGTCAGTGCATACAGGTGATCGCTGCCGAATCTACTGACTTTTCATACTGGCAAGACCTCATCCAATCGCGGCGCACCCTCTTCTGGTTTCCGAAATATCGCGATATTTATCAGGCCCTAGAAGCCGCCCTCACCCTGTTTGAGCTAAGGCAGCGCTATGAAATTGGCTTTCGCCAGCCAGCGGCACAGCTCTTTAAGGCCTACGCCACAGACCTGCATAAGTTTGACCGGGCCTACCGCGACTATATCGTTGCTAGCGATGCAGCCCAGGGCGACGTTCTCAAGGGCTTAACCGTAGATGTTGAAAACCTATACGTCAACTGGTTCTTGGAGAAATTAGGCTACGACTGGTCAGAATCTTTAGGCAGCGAATGGACGCTCGCAGATACGCCCCAGCAAAATCAGTTCTTTCGCAAGCAGGTAGTACCTATTTTGAATCGGAATGAGCGAGAGAAAGTATTCGTGATCATCTCCGATGCTATGCGCTACGAAGTCGCCGCCGAACTCAAGGAAGTCATTGAAAAAGAGCTGCGCGGTAAAACAGAAATTGCGCCCCAGCTATGTCTGCTGCCCAGCGTGACCAAGCTTGGCATGGCCACGCTCCTACCCGGCAGACAATGGCAGCTACTACCGGGTAAATCAGACGTAAAAGTAGACGGACTGAGCTCTCAGGGATTAGATGCTAGAGAGGCCGTACTCAATCAGAACAGCGATGTTTCAGCTACGGTCATCCGCGCTGCTGACCTCAAGGCAATGAAAACCGATCAAGGGCGCGAGGTCGTTAAGCCGCACCGACTGATATACATCTACCATGACGTGATTGATGCGGTAGGCGACAAAGCCGCCAGCGAACGGCATGTAATGGAAGCTTGCAAGGATGCGATCGCTGAAGTTCTACGCCTAGTCAAACGCATCTGCAACAGCCTGAACGGTACCCATGTCATCATCACCGCCGACCACGGCTTTTTATATCAGCGCAAGCCTATCGCCGCCGCCGATAAAATGCCCCTGCCTAGCGGCGACGATATTCTCGAAACCAATCGCCGCTATGTCCTGGGCACCCGCACAGCGCCAGACCCCGAAACCCTGAGCTTTCCGCTGGCTCACGTCCAGGACACTGGCCCTGATCCTGTCAATATAGTCGTGCCTCGCGGCAGCGTACGTTTTGCTAAACAGGGCGCAGGCGCTCAATATGTCCATGGTGGCGCAAGTTTGCAAGAGGTATGCGTACCGGTGATTCGCTATCATCACAAACGCGCCCACGGCGACGATGGCCCGGCTCGTAAGGTGGGCGTTCAGGTCAACGCTCGCGCCCGCCGGGTGACTAATAATCGCTTTCGCCTCAGCCTCATTCAAACCGATCCTGTTGCCGGTCGCTGGCGATCACGTCCTATCACTGTCGCGCTCTATCATGCAGAAACCGACGAACCACTAACCGATGTGAAGCGAGTAGAGTTGAATAGTACTGGAGAGCGGCCAAGCGATCGCGAATTCACCCAAACCCTAACCGTCCTCGACACCAATCCGCCTAGCAGCGCTAATCTAATTGTCAAAGATGCAGACGACGACATCGAACTTCTCAGAGAAAGCTGGACAGTCAGCATCGGCATCATCAACGACTTTGGCGACTTCTAACGCCTTTTGACGACTACTTTTCCTGAATCCCACCATTATCATAATCAATCGCGCATGGATGACCTAGATCGCAAGCTTAATAACGTCTTTCCGGGTCGAGTCGTCCGTAAAGACCTCACCAAACGCATCCGCGAAGGTGCCGGCGTTCCTGTCTATGTGCTGGAATATTTACTAGGGATGTACTGCGCCACCGACGATGAAGAAACGCTCGAAAAAGGCGTTGAAAGCGTTAAACGCATCCTCACTGAAAACTACGTGCGCCCCGACGAAGCCGAATCGGTTAAGTCCAAAATTCGCGAGCTAGGCCGCTACAGCATCATTGATCGCGTCACCGTCAAACTCAACGAAAAAGCTGATATCTATCAGGGCACTTTGATGAACCTGGGTATCAAAGACATTGCTGTAGACCCAGAAATGGTCACAGACAACGGCAAACTGCTCAGCGGCGGCATCTGGTGCATTTTGCAGTTGGAATATGAAGCCGGAGCCTCCCCTAGCCCCTTTATCGTCGCCAGCCTGAAGCCTATTCAAATGCCCAATGTAGACATTGACGAACTCTTAACGGCTCGTCCCGAATTCAGCCGCGACGAATGGCTCGATGTATTGCTGCGCTCGGCTGGCCTAGAGCCGACCACCCTTGAACCCGACGCTAAATGGCATCTGCTCGCTCGTATGATTCCGCTTTGCGAAAACAACTACAACTGCTGCGAACTTGGCCCGCGCTCTACAGGCAAGTCTCATATCTACAAAGAAGTCTCGCCCAACTCCATCTTAGTCTCGGGGGGTAAAACCACCGTCGCCAACCTTTTCTACAACATGTCGAGAAACCAGATTGGTCTGGTCGGTCTGTACGACGTAGTGGCCTTCGATGAAGTCGCCGGTATCCGGTTTCAGGACAATGACGGCATCCAAATCATGAAAGACTACATGGCCTCCGGCTCATTTGCTAGGGGCAAAGCTGAAATCAGTGCCTATGCCTCGATGGTCTTTGTCGGCAATATTAATCAAAGCGTAGAGACGCTGGTAAAAACATCTCATCTGCTAACCCCTTTCCCCGAAGCTATGATCGATACCGCCTTTTTTGATCGGTTTCATGCTTATATTCCTGGTTGGGAAATCCCCAAATTTAGTCCAGAGAACTTTACGAATAGCTACGGCTTTATTGTTGATTATCTCGCTGAGTGGCTGCGAGAAATGCGTAAGCGCAGCTTTAGCGATGCTATCGACCACTACTTTAAGCTTGGCAACAACCTAAAACAGAGAGACGTTCAAGCAGTTAGAAAAACAGTTTCTGGTCTACTAAAGCTGTTGTTTCCAAACGGCGCTTATACAAAAGAAGACGTACGCGATACCTTAGTCTATGCGCTTAGAGTGCGCCGTCGTATCAAAGAACAGCTCAAAAAGATCGGCGGCATGGAATTTTATGACGTTCATTTCAGCTATATCGATCAAGAGACAATGGAAGAACATTTTGTCTCAGTGCCCGAACAAGGTGGCAACAATCTCGTGAGTGAAGAAGTGCTAGCGCCTGGGCACCTGTACGTGGTGAGTACAGGTGAACAGGATATGATTGGCGTCTTTAAACTGGAGCTACAGGCCGTTTCTGGTAGCGGCAAGCTGGTGCGCACAGGGGTCGCTAGCTCAGGCAAAATGAGAGACAGCATTAATATTGCGCTGAACTACTTCAAAGCCAATGCTCACCGAGTTAGCAGCAGTATTCATCCAGATAATGCCGATTTTCTCGTACAGCTTATCGACTTGCAGGGCACAGGCGTTCCCGAACAGGGTGGTCTGGCTTTCTTCGTGTCCCTGTGCTCCGCCTCTTTGGGCCGAAGCGTTCAGCCTCAAATGGCCGTATTTGGTGAAATGACAATGGGCGGTACAATTAATCCGGTCAAGAACTTGGCCGCTAGCCTACAGGTTGCCTTCGACGCCGGAGCAAAGCGTATTCTGCTGCCAATGACCAGCGCCATCGACTTGCCGAACGTGCCTCCAGCGCTATTTACTAAGTTTCAAACTTCGTTTTATAACGACCCCATTGATGCCGTATTTAAGGCGCTGGCCGTCAACTAATCCACTGATTGACTCCTTTAACGAATCAATCAGCAACTGCCTGAAGGTGACTACTCTAAAAGCCTTCGATCAAGCATCAGGGCTAGGTACTTCTCGTAGCCGTCAAGCACTAGCTGTTGACGCAGGGCAGCCGGTGGGGGAACCGCTCTAATTTCATAGCAGCCCCTTTTATCTTCTTTGCTATCTCCTATCAGCGGCTGTAGCAAACCCGAGCGCACTAGCAGCAGCAGCGTATTACTAGCGGCTTTCTTAAACGTAGCTTCCGACCACTCAGCTAACGTTGCTTCCTGCTCTCGCTTAGTCTCAAAAAACGCTCTTAAATCCGTAGTTGTAACCGTTAAACTTAAGCCCCTTAGCTTTTCAACGAGAACTTCAGCAATGAACTCTCTCAGCAGCCGATGTTCGCACAGGATGATAAAAAGCAAGGTGAAACGTTTTGTATCGGAGTTGCCATTGGCCAATAGCTCGCTGTATTCAAGCGGAAACTTATCCAAACGTCGCCAAATCATTTGCAGAGCGCCTGCGCGTGAGGCGGGTGATCGCAGCTCAAACAGATCTTCTTCAAGCACCTGTCGCCGAACATCCGCTCGGTCTACGCCCTGTACTAACAGCTTGGCGACAGCGACCGTCTCGGCCAGCGGAAATATGTGCTTTGTCTGGGCCTTGTAATCTAAAACAATAGTCGATTGAATCGCAGTCACGTCTTGGCTTAAGAAGATAGGATGTTCAGCTAGTCATCTAAGCAGTCACGTCTTGGCTTAAGAAGATAGGATGTTCAGCTAGTCATCTAAGAGGATATCGTAGTTTCTAAGTTCCCTTCTTCTATCAATGCCGACGAAATCAAAGCAGATATCGGTACTCAGCTCTACCACCTGCATAGGAAAGCCTCTTCAGATTGGCTAGCGACCTCAAGAAGGACACCCTTTCAGTCCACCCGATTAGCCTCGAATGCCGACCAATCGAAATAATCATTCGTATTACTTATTCTATTAATAGAGTAAGTAATACGAATGATTGATGGCAGCTAAAGCTAGTCGTATTGCAAGTGCGTCACCGCAGTAACTCAGTAATCACTGCATACAATTTACTCGATAGTCAAGCTCTATGCTACGTAGAAGGCTTCGGCACTTCCTTCAAATCGTCTGGTGCATCTTCTCCAATAGCGATAGGCTTACCATCGCGCCAGACAACAGCGTAGTGACCTAAACGACGCTTTCGCTCTAAAGTCTTAGCTACCGCTTCTCTGAGCGCATCTAGAGTTTTCTGCGCATGTGAGGAGATTTGAGTCATTGTTGTGCCTCGCGGGTAAGTTGCTCAAATAGTTGGAAATTGATAATAGTGCGGGTTGCGCCTTGCTGCTCAAAAATAAGTTGTGGAAGCTCAGCATCATTCATAAAACATTGCGTGCGATCAGCAGCAAAACCGAATTCATTCAAGAGGTTGCGCAAACTGCGAGGAAAACGTCGTTCAAGGTCTGACAGAGGAATATCGTGCCCTCCGTGTGCAACCCTCTCTGCAACTCGCAACTGTGATAGCTCCAGGTTAGGCAATGCCAAGCATATAAGCTCGACTCACCAATGCTCTTCATGCAATCGTCTAATGAGTTTAAGATAGCTTCGGCCTGAAAGAGTTGTTTCAAAAGCAAAATCTTGTCTTGCCCGAATACGAGCATCGATCTCTTTGAGAAAAAGACGGCTAGCTGCTATAAGTCCAGTCTCAGGGGAAAGCGGAGATAAGCCTGCAGCTATTAAATCAGCATTTATGAAGTTTCGGCAGTTAGCCACTGTAGGCAGATATTCCAGCGCAAATGTCGTTTTACCTGCTCCATTCGGGCCAGCAATGATCCAGCAAGTAGGAGAGCCATTTGTCATTGGTCGTACTCCCTGCTCACGCTAATAATTCGGTAGTCACTATATTCAGCCGATGAATAGCCCTTTCTTTCTGCGCATCTGCGATCGCCCCCGCACTCTCAGCAATTAATATCGCTACCGTAGGCGGCATCTTGGGAATCGAAGCCATGTAACTACAAGCTCGACAAAAGCTGTCATCCAAGTTTGTCGCTGTCAAAAATCGCAAAGTGTTTGCCTCACCGTCTTTCACAGCAACTAACGCCTGATGATGAATGGGCAACCAAGGCTCGCCTAGCTCCGTGAGCAGCTTGCTAATGATTACCTGTGGGTCTAATTCCTTTGGTGTTGTAGCTATCATAGTTTTCTCCAAAGATCTGTAGCTGAATGTTGTATTGATTGAGCTAGCAGCGATCGCATAAACCCTTGACCCGACTGTCTGGCCTTAGCCTCATTAGCAGCCATCAAAGCAAACCCTGCACTCCGGATGGCAGATTCAGTAATAGCTGGTGTCCGTAAGCCACTGATTAGGTGGTCAATGGAACTTGCGATATGCGAACCCAGCAGCAGCAAACAACTCTTCTTAAGCCCAGCCCATTACTCTAGGGTAGTCCCTGCGTAGTCAGCCAGCAGAGTTTCAAAGGCTGCCAATAGCGCTTCTTCCTAAACATCTAGACAAGCTTGCCAAAGCCCGCATCTCTCGTGGTTGATCATTTGTTGGGCAATGAGTGTCTCCTTGGCTCTCCAAGCTCACCACATGAGCAAAATATTCCTGCAGCGTGCTCATACGGGCTATGGACTGAGACATAGTGTTAGTCCTGTTGCGGATCGTCTTTTGGTGGAAGTAATCCACTTTGTAGCCATTTCTGTCGAGATACTTGTATAAATTTATCCGAACGACGGCTATCGTTGAGATCTAATCGCTGGCATGTTGCACGTCCAACAGGCGTCGTCCCGATAATACCAAGGCAATCTGTTGACCAGATAAAATGAGCTGACCAGAGTTGAGTTCGAGGATTGAACAAAGGTACTTTGGAGCCTGATACAGAGTCGAAAGCGTTCACAAAGTTGTAACGTCTTTCGTTACATCGACGGCACGCCAAAGCTAGATTATGAAACTCATCCGTGCCACCCAGTGAGCGCGGCTCAATATGATCAATGGACAAGGGCGCAGTACTCAAAATTTCTGGATAGCGACAGTATTCACAGCGATAATCAGCACGTTTTCTGACTTGTGCTATCAAAGCCTTAGGCAGCGGCATTTGTTTGCGCAGCCATAACGGCGTTGATGTAGCTAAAGATATTGTCTAACTCCCCGATGGTTTCGAGTTCAAGTATTTCATGAGGCTGTATAGTGTCGGCTTTCTTCTTATCTAGAAGTTCATGCAAGCGATCGCCAAGCTTGTCTGTGAATTTAAAGAGTGTCAAATCATCGATTTTTTGAACGCAAATACCTTCGGGCAACATAGCAGAAGGCCTGATGAGAGTTGCTGTCATAAAACTATCCCGAGATAAATGGTAAGGAAAACTCCATCTTCAGCTTTGAAGTTTCTCTTCTCATAGTACGTATTTTATAACCTGCTAAGTGAGTTACAGCTTTTTCGCATAACTCAGGCTGTTTTCTGATGAGGAGAGATGCGTGTCCGCACATTAGCTCTCGGGACTACCGACACGAGCAAAGTACTCCTGATGCGCACCCATACCGGAGGTGAGTGAGGTTTTTATCCTTCTTAGCTATTACTTACCAGTTCAATCACAGGTTTAGCTTGAGTCGTCCTATGACTGAGCAGAGTCTGATTGATTAGCTTGTTGAGACTTTAGCCGCTTCTCAGCCGCTTTACGGACGAGTAACTCGCAAAGATTACTAACGCTACGGCTTTCCTCGGAAGCCCATTCTTCCAGGGCTTTTTTCAGCTCGGCGTCACACACGAAAGTTATCTTTTCCCGATTAGTTGGCACAGTTTCCATCTTCGCTTCTCCCCAATCCTATGCCATATGAGGCTTTCGTCGAACAAGTTCGCAATTGATACGCACGGTTCATCAAAGTTCAGAACTTATGTTAGCATTTCTAGAAACTGGTTCTGAACCTTGACGAACTATGCAGAAGATGATTGATCAGCCATCCCCCGACCTAGACGCGATCGCACGAAACCTCAACTACCTAGATCTCGCCCACCTCACCCCAGAGGAAGCAGCCGACTATGAGCACGAGCTGAGTGCGATCGCATCGCTCAACGAAGCCCTAGAAACTGCCGCGATTGCCCTCAAAGGCCCTAACCCAGAATTCTGGCAGCAGCTCCAGCCCATAATCTCTGACGCCGCTGCCCTGCTCAGCAGCCAGCTCGCGCCACTCATTGACCTCAACGGCGAGCGCAGCTTTGTGCCTGCGGAGGCTTACCCACTAGCCCTCACCGCTCACCTAAAACTGACGGCTTAAGCCAGTCGCTTCATCACCGACTCCACTAAGACTGAAGGGCGAGGGAATCGAAGCGCCGTGTGTCGCCGCTCCCCCGTGCGGATCAAGACAAACCTACCTGCACATCGCTAACAGTCCTCGGCTACTACGCAGCCGAGCGCACGCTACTACCGCCGCAAACACCGTCACCATCCACAAAGACAACTCATAACTACTCACAACCAGGAGCCTTTAACCCATGAAAAAACGAAAAATCGCTGCCCTAATCAAACGCTTTCGCCGCTCAAAGCCAGCTCAATCAGCAGAAGCCTCTCTAGATTTCAAGAAAGAGTAATTTTTTTGCACTGGAATCAAGCTCACCCAAACCCACCTAGACCATCAGTGTCCTGTACGCCCCCGTGAGCCATCACCCACAGCGCCCGTGCACCCCACGGTGAGCTACCGCCAAACATGCCCACTGAAAATCGCCACTATCCACCCTCACGAAAAGAACGAAAGCCCCATGGTTTCCGACACAGCTCAACCCCTCACCCTCGATATTGCAGTGCTTGCCAGCGAGTACCTGAGTGAGGTGAGCTTGAGCCAGCTGGCTAGAGATTTGGATGCTGATGTGTCTAACGTGCGCAAAGCCAAAAACTGGCTCATCGAAAATCGTCACCCAACCTTCACTGACTACATACCCGAATCACCCCTAAGCCCCGAGCAAGCAGACGCCATCGTCCGCTTTCGCAGCTACACCACCGCTGGCATCAAAGGAGACGCCCTCACAGCGCTGATGTTTCATGACCTCCACCAAATCAACACCCAAAAGAACGCTCAGAAAAATGCACTGAGAGACCTCTTTGAGCAATCGCATATTCCCCCTGAACAAGCGGCCCAACTCACCCACTCAATACTGGAGATTTTTAATTCATGAAATTCAACAAACTCGCCAAAGAACAAGGCTTTTCTGTCGGTGCACTCGCCGACAAAGTCGCTGACATTCTCCCCAATGCCAATGGCGGTACTGACGTTACAGAAGCCCAACAAGCTCAGATTCTCGCGCTCTTACAAGCGCCCGAGCCCAACAACCTCACTGCCCTGAACGCAGACGGCACAGACCCTATCCTCGGCGTTCTTACCGAGCGCATTGAGCAGGAGCAGGCACTAGAAACCCCTGAGCAAATGGTCGATGCGATGATCGAGCGCTACTTGAGTAACCCAGACGATCTGCCCACAGACGCAGAGTACCGCGCTGCCATCATCACTTACGTCGATCTCGTAAAAAAGCGCCACGCCCGCAGGCAAACGCAATCCGCAAAGCTGCGATCGCTCTTAAGGCGCAGCGACGCAGAACCCTTAGCAGCGGAGCCGTTAGCGCTAGAGCACTTCTACAGCAGCGGGCAAAACACCACAGACACTGGCAGCAAGCTCACCAGCGCCATACAGCCACCGAAGCTGTCTGCCGCCAATACCTAAGCCACTATCGCCTAGCACTTACCGAGTTCTGCGTCGCTTTAGACATCTGCGTATCCACCGTTCATTTGTCCCCCTATTGGAGCCCTCCCATGAGACCCCCTGATCGACCCAAACCTAACCCGCCTGCACCCAAGCCTATCAAGCCAGAACACAATCTCCTCCACTACGCTAGCTACTTTTTCTGCGTCGGTGGCCTGGTCTTCATCGCCCAGGCTGATGAGCCTAACCCAATAAAAGATGCCCTGCTCTCAGGCGCGATCGCCTCTGGTGCGGTCGTCTCCCGCGACTGGTACAAAGCGCGGCTTAATCCCAACCTGGCTGCAGACCCAAATGCGCTCATCCAGCTCTTCAGCGAAATGCTGCACGCAGGCCGCGCCCAGGCCAATACCAACGCGGCCCACCTCAAACGAGTAGAGCTACTCAATGTCGATTTAATCAGCGCCATGCGCGAGTTTAACGACATGCTGCGCCTCACCCCAGCGGAAATCGAAGCGAAATTGCGCACGGTTCAAACCGCTCAGCTAACCAGCGCCCTGTCCACCGTTAAGCCGCCCGCTAGCACCAATGGCTTTTCGCCGCCCCCGCTGGAAGGAGACACCCATAGGCCCGATGGCACCACCGTCCGCCAGAGCTTTCCCCACCAGCGCCCTGGCTTTGATGCCTAAGTTGATGCGTAGTCAAGCAGGGTCTAATGCCTGCGCCAAGGTCTGATTCAGCCATCTCGGCCAATTAAAACCATGAGCTTCAAGATCACCGTTGAACTAGACGGTCATACCAAACAAGAGCTAACGCCGCTCATTCACCAGCTGGCCAACCGCTACTCCGCCCTGTTTGCCAGTGGGCTACCGTCCAAGGGCGAGGGGCAATACGTCGAGAACGCAGCACTACTGCAACAGCAAATTCAGCAGTTGGTCGTCCAAAACCGGCTGCTTCAAGCGCAGCTAGAGAGTCAGCAAAAAGGACTGCCTTCTGTACCAGCAGCCAAAGACCTACTACCGCAGACGGTAGCAGCAGCATCTTCTGAGCAGCCGGCCCTCCCCGCTCGCTACCGCACAAGCCCAGCTCAAAAGCGCACCCAATGGGTCAAGCGAGCAGCCACTGGCAGCTGGAGACTGATCATTTGGCTATGGGGCGGCAGGGACTGGCTTTTGATTGTCGCGCTGCTTTTAGGTGGCATATTCGGCGCAATTTGGATCGCGCCCCAGCTCTCCAGCTGGCTGCACTCCCCTGAATTTGTTGAATCTGCTGACGGCGGGCCGGGCGAGGCAGTGAGTACAGAGGAGCCGCCGCCAGAAACAACGAACGCTGAACCAGCGCCAACTACACAACCCGCCGACCCTGCCTCAAAAGCCGGAAGCAATCCGCCCCCACCGCCTGCCTTCCAAACCCAGTAGTCGCCAGCCAAACCCATGACCTACGACCGAAAAACTTACGGTACGTCTCCTTTTGGGAGCCCTACAAAATCAGCCAGTCCAGCTTCTAGTGCAACATCTATGACAGGCACTGCCAGCACCAGCCGCTACTCACCACGCCAGGATGAGGCTGAAGCACTCAGCGACCATGGCGTACATCACACAGCAGCAGACAGCGCCGACCTATCTCCTGAAACAAATCCTGAAGAAACACTTCAGGAAACTGCTCCCCTGCTGCCCAACAGCTACTCCCCTACGCTGAAACCCAAAGGAAGCAAGCTCTCTGTTCTTGATTTGCCAAAGGGCAAAGTCACCGGGCAAAACGCAATTGGAGAATGTCTTATTTGGCTACTGGTTTGGGGCACCGTTGGCTTTTTTCGCGCCTACATTCCCGCATCTGTTCTTTTGGCGTTTGATCGTCTGTTCTCACCGTGGGGCATGGCGGTTGGCACAGGCTTAAGCGCGCTCGTTATCGGTCAAATGCTCAGGAGCTACGGGATGAAGCTTGGCAAGCTCAAGTCACTAGCCACCACAGCCATCGAGTACGGCGAAGCGCACCATCAGGCAGACGTCCAAAACAACATTTACGAGCTACTGACTGAGGCTGAAGAGAGAACCCACAATGCTAGCGCCTGGCTAACCAGCTGGCTCACCGCACTGGTCTCTCTGTTTATCATTGGCGCTTTCTACTAACGGTCATATTCTCTCTTTTGAAAATCAATTAGCTTTCGGCAGCTTTCCACCGTTTTCGACCACCGGGCATTTACAAGATGACAACCCTTCTACGCCAGCTAAAAACAACAACACAATCAGCAACACCTACCGCTATAGACCCGCAGGTGCACGTACGACTCCTCATCGAGTCGGCTATGGAGCGCTCCCGGCATATGGACGCCAACAGCGACCTAATCACCCGTGAGCTAGCCGGTGAGTTAAACAACATAGGCGCGGCCCTCTCAGACGTGCGCATTGCCGTGAAAGAACTCTACCAGGATGATCTCGTCGGGGCCGAAGGTTACCTGAGCTACTTAGCAGAGCGCGGTTTTCCCAAGCGGGCAACGACCCCAAATAAACGAGAAAATTCCATCGCAGACGATATCACCGCAAAAAATACCATAGAAAAAGACAATCTCTCCTCAGAGACAACCTCGACACAAACTGCTGTGGCACAACTCGCTGTGGCACAAAGCAAAGAAATCGCTCGGCACCAGATAGGACAAGCCGCCGCAACGCCGCAGGCGCTTGGCAGCATCAGCCTCTACGGCGGCAACCTAATCGCGGAGCTGGTTGCCAATAGCGCTTACTCTGCCCTGGTCTTCGGTGAGCGGCGCAGTGGCCCGAGCGCAATCCTGCGCGCGATCGCCTACGACCAAATCGGCAAGTCAGGCCAGACTATCCTCGATATTCTTGATCTCCATAACGGTCAATGGGGCGGACTTGAAGACATTCGATTGCCCGACGGCTCTCAGATTGTTGTTTATCAGACGGTTGCGACCGCAGAAGATATTGAGCCGATTGCCAGAAAGCTCACGTCTGTTGCCGCTGAAGTCAGACGCCGCCAGCGCACCCAGCACACCCCGTCACTCTCAAGCTCAAAAGCACTGACGCCCTACCTGTTCTTAATCGATGGCCTCAGCGAACTGCACGGGGCACTGCCGGGCTGGTCTGCCGATCGGCGCAGCAAGCACAGCGCCTTTAGCCAGGCGGCCAGCCAGCTACGCTTTGTGCTGTGCCATGGGCCTGCGGTAGGTGTTTCTTGTGTGGCTACGGCCCGCACTCACGAAAGCTGCCTGTGCGATCCAGCGGCCCTGGGAGAAACCAAACTGTTGTTCTTAGGCCGAATTAGCACAGGTCATAACGGCGGCTATCGGGCGATTGATAGAGCGATTGAGGACAGGAATCTTCTGCCTGCCCCCCAGGAGCGCGGTCGCTACCGGGAAGCACTTTCTGTGGTGAAAAAGTTGGCATACCCAGTGGTGTTTACGCCGAACGGGATTCCCCGTTTGGGGAAGCTGGCTAATTTTTCTGGTTATCTCCATCAGGATTTGCTCGCTCACTATCAGCAGGCTTTGGAGTTAGTAGAGGAGGCATTGTCACAATGAAAAGACGTGCATTCTTTCAAATTGCTTGCGCAGCCGCACTTACCGCCAGCGTAGGAACAACCCTTTACCGCCGTGGCCAGCGTAGCACCCAGAGCAGAACTCCAGGAAAAGGGGGCCGCCTGCCGGGTATTCTCTCCTACCTCGACCGGAAGATTACCCCTGCTGTCGCCGCGCAAACGGCTGCGCAAAAGGCGCACGAATATGGCAAGCTCAGCGAGGGCGATATCTTTTGGTCTGTCATGTGGCCCTACATGTACACCGTAGGCAGGGCAGAGGGCACCGTCGGCAATCATCTGGGGCTCAACCCCTATGCCATCATCTACACTTACGACACATTCGAGGACTTCGCAGATCATCCCCGCCGGGCCTATCCCATCCTCGACGAATACGGCCAGCCTACAGGTGAAGTCAGTGACGCCGCCGGGTGGCCGCAGTTTATTAGCACCACCTGGGATGAAACGGTCGCCAGCAATGCCTTCTGGTACGACGGGCCTGCTTTTGGGCCTGCCAACCAAGACCTAGGCTTTCTCTATCTACATCGTGATACGGGCGGCCACGCCCTACTCATGAAAGGTGTACAGGTCGATTCAACTACTCAGCGGCTAACGGTCTCTTACCGCGCCTTTTCCGCCGCGATCGCCGCTGATAGCATTCAGTGGGCTAGCCTGCCGGGCGCTGATATCGGCGCGGCCACTGGCCAGAAAACTAGACCGCTGTGGTGGCTGTGGACGCAGTTTCAGTGGGGACTCTGGCAGCAGATGGGCTATCGCCGCCGGATTATTCATCCCATCGGCACTGACAAAACCCTGACGTCTCTCATGGGCTATCAGGCGTGGCGAAAGGGAATCCACTGGGGACAAGACTTTGAGTGCGACGTAGGGATAGGCATTGTCGCACCAGAAAGCGGCGCTGTGAATCTCACTGGCTATGAACCCAACGGTGGCTACTACATCCGCTTTGTCCCTGACGCGCAGCCCGAGCTAGCGGTTATCTTTCGTCACTGCCAGAGCAAAAGCTCTGTTGCGCTAGATGCTCCTGTTGAAGCTGGCACACTCATTGGCCACACGGGCAACAGCGGCGAATCTACAACGGGAGCCCATGCTCATATCGAAGTCACCGTAGACGGACACCACATCAACCCGCATTTCTATTTGGGGATGGCGTCATGGTTCTAAAGGTCGCCGGTGTAAAAACTGTTTATCTCGCATTGTTTTCACTAACGCTACTGGCTGTCATTGCTAGCAGCAGCGCTGTGATGGTGCTCGCTGGCCGTGGCCGCGATGTGTTGCTCTTTGGTACAGGCGTCGGTATTGGCATGTCGCTACTGGCAGCCATGAGCCATCAGCTATGGAGACTTTCTTTTATGCAGCTGCGGGCAATGGAAACGCAGATAGCAGAGGCCATGCTCGCTGCACGTCTTGGCCAGATCAACCCTCGCTTAGTCCTGCGTTCTACAGCCGCGCCAGAACGTGCCAGTGATGTCCATTTGGAGCTGGAGTGCAGACGGTTACTCGATAGGGTGCACCAGCTGCTTGAGAAAGCTGTTGACCCAGACGGGCACTGCCGGTACTGCGAGCAAAAAGATGCACATGCAGAAACTTGTCCGGTCGTTGCCGCCGAGGCGCTATATCAAGCGGGCAGAGCCAGGCGAGTGCCCTGGAGAGAGTACAGGAAGCGACTGCCGTCGGATACCTGCTAGTGCTTTGGTTGTTTCGATTGTTGTTGTAATTGTTGTTTCGATTAATTCTGGAGCGATTTTGACATGGTAGCGATTCCTGTTTTCTCTCAATCTCACAAACCCAAGCAAACGCTGTTCAACTGCCTCACCCCTTGTCAGCCTGCGCCAGGCATCGCCCCTGCGCCAGTCGCTGACGCTTTCGACCGGCCAAGACGCTTAAGCAAACGACAACGGCGATGGCTGATATTTGCCTTTGGTGCAACCCATGCAATGGCTGTAGGGCTGAGCTTGTGGGTTACGGCCATGGGCTCACAAATAAAGCCGAAAATAGGAACACAAACGCTTGGGCAGCCGACGGCCGCTACAACTAAAACTTCAGCTGAAGAGAGACTGTGGGCATACCTGGGCTCTGAGGCATACGCAAGAGACCAGATGGCTGGGAGACTGGCAGCCGCCGAACAAGAACGGCTACATGCGCAGCAGCTGCGGATTACTGCTGAAGAGGAAGCAGAGAATATCATAGCCACCGCAGCGCAGCGGGCGAGGAACACCAAAAAAGCGGCCATACAGCAGGCAGATGCCATTCGCCTAGATGCCACCTTTATCGGCGCAGAGCAAATTATCTATGGCGAAGCGGGAGATTCAGTGACTCTCAAGTTTGCTGCCAGGGTTCAGTGCAAAGCAGGTACGTTTGGAGAAACCGCAATTGCCCTGCCTGTAGACGAGCGAATCACGCCGCGTGAGGTGAGAAACCTAGGCACTTGTTTTCCTAGAGAACAAACCCCTGCCGGTGAACCGGTCGGTGAAATTGGAGAGTGGGGGGTAGGGTTCTTTAAACTGGATTAACAGATGTCAGCACTAGGGAAAGGAACCCTAGCTGCTGCCTTCTATATGCAGCCATCGTTTTTCAAACGCAAGAGGTTTTCACCACTTAAGACCAAATAGCAAGACGAACGGCGCGGCCCAGGTTGCTGACGCTGACTGATTCGTTCGTCTATTTGAGGATTTGCCGGGCAGCTATTTTAGGCTGACTGACAGTGTCTGCTGCCTATTGATTACTGAGGATTGACCTATGATTTTGTTAGTGATTGATGATCTACCGAATGAAATTAGCGAGCATTTACGCTCGTTTACCCAGCAGCGCCCGGACTGGACGCAGGAGCGAATATTGCGCAGCGCCCTGTCGCTGTTTTTGTTGCAGCACGGCGTGAATGATCGAGCTGTTTCACAGGTGTACTTGCAATCGATGTTTCCAGAAGCTTGCCAGAATGGAGGTGTATCATGAGTCGCACCTCTTGCATAGTCCATGAGCCAAGACAGGCGATCGCGATCATTAGGGCGGACTACTACCAGCTGATGGAGCGTGATACCTGCGCGGCAGCGTTGCTGAACCTGTTCGAATACTGGGCCAACGCTGCTCTTGCAGCTGACCCAAACGATGAGAGACCTTGGGTAGGTGCTCGGCCCATTCGAGAGTTCGAGCAGATGCTGCTGGGGATTTCTACCGACAAGCAGATCCGCAAGCGGCTATCGGTTTTAGAAGCCCGTAGGTTCATCCAAGTGCAGACGCCTGCACTCAGGGGCGCAGCGAAGTCCTACCGGGTGATGATTCCTGAAATTCAGCAGGCGCTTGCTGGTTGTTTGACCGATGGTAGGGCGATGGGCTGCGGTCATTTGACCAATGAGAGGCGATTGCTTGGATCACATGACCAGGGGCGTATTGGTCAAATGACCCATAAGCCGGTGGTCAAACAACCTGCTGAGCGTCGGTCAAATAACCAGGCTTTAAAGAAGATCTCTCAAGAATTTAAAAAAGAAGAAGAAAGTGATTCTTTGTCATTTGAAAAATCGAACCCAATGCCAGACGCCCTAAGCAACAACGAGCCTCAGCCAGTTCATGTAGGCACTGTTTTTTATGGACAAAGGCCTGAGTCGGTTGCTTGCTCTCAACATCCTGTTGAGACTAGGCGAAAGCTAGGAAAAATAGCGCCCGTCCATCAGAGACTGGATATGGTCTCGCACGGGTTTGGGCAGTGGTGGGTTGGGCCTGGGCTCAATGACTTTGATGAAAACTTGGTTCAAGCCTGTCGCAATCGGAAGCGGAAGTTCCAGCAGCCAGATAGCGTTAGCGATGCCAAAACCTACATCAACAATATGCTGAAAAACGAAGATTGGGGAAACTTTGCCTTGCGGTGTGAAGAAGCTGAAGAGTTGCGGGAGCGGGCTGCTCATCGGCTAGCAACGCCGGTAAGGAAGACGCAGTATGGTAACAAGCCGAGAAACCGAAGCCCATTTGTGCGATCAGAGAAGGAAAGGCACTCTTGTGCGCTAGGGCTAGCCAGGTTTAAGGTGAGCCGAGGAGACATAGCACGGGCGAAGGCGATCGCGCAGCAGTTTGGCTTTAAGCTGGCAGATATTGGGCTGATGCAAGGGCAAATCGCCTGAGCCAGCTGGTGCTTACGATAGTTGCTTTTGGAAAAGCTGCAGCTATCTGATGTTCCTCTCCCAAAAGCCTATGCCGCCGAGTCTAAGCAGCCGTCAACCGGTAAGCACCGCGATCCCCTTTGAACCATTGGCCGTCGCGTACGCCGCCCGATAGAATATTGGAAATTCGATTACGTGCTTTCAAATACTGATTTTTGGGCATTGATTCCTTGAACAGACCCGCCATAACCTCTGCAATCTTAAAATCTTTCTCAGGCTGCGTTGCCAAAATCAAGCGAACCGCTTCAGGCATAGGATGCTTGCCCACTCCTGGCAGAGTGTATTTCTGCCAAGTTGCTGTGCGGCCATCTTTCTTATTTGATTTTGCTTTAGGCTTAGCAGCTTTAGCTTTCGTAGTTGTCTTGCTAGAGACAGTCTTTGTAGCAGCCTGCTTACGCGCTGTCTTTTTAGCAGATGTTTTCTTGGCAGCCTGCTTACGCGTCGTCTTTTTAGCGATTGTTTTTTTCGCTGTTGTAGTAGGCTTGGCAGTCGAAGAGTCAGCGACCCCAAATTGATCGATTACACCACGAATAGCTTCCCGTTTAGCACTAAGTTCCTTTAACTGAGTCGAAAGAGATTCCTCTTGTCCGGTCAATCCAGCGAGGATTTCTTCGAGCTTTGATAAAACAGTTGCACTCATAAACCGTAAAGAAGTGAAGATTGATATTTCAACCAGAATATTAGCTTATATTCTTTGTTTTGTTGAAGCCATTTGCAACATACCCACCAGAAGAGAGCGAATCAACATCAAAAAGAGATTCGTGCTGGAAGGGGCAGTCACCAATAGTTGAAGCAAAAAAGATAGAGCAGTTGTTCGAGCCTAGAAGAAGTGAATCATCACCTATCAGTCGGAGCTGGTGAAATATGCCAAGGCCAGCGGTGAATGTGATAGAGGATGGGCATTTGCATGGATCGTACTCGCATGCTCATCAGAAGCACGATAGAAAGAGAAAGCTGAAGCTTCTAAATTGGCCCTTTCAGCTATATTTATTCTCTAGTTTTCCCTGCTAGAATACTAGAGAAAGTGAATAACCGCAGAAAGTTGGCATCTCAGCGAAAACTACCTAACCTGGACGTTCCGAGAGGATATCGGCCGCAGGCGCTCGATATCTCAGTAGAAGCTGACTTGCTAGATTTCTATAAACTCAGGCAGCTCTCTGTTGCAGAGCGTGTCGCCTACGCAGCCGATCTGATCAATAAAACACGCGCTTTTTCGCTAGCGTGCTTGTCACAGCAATTTTCTCATTTATCAGCCGATGGTTTCGCCAGAAAGCTTGCAGAGGCATGGCTGCAAGAGGATTGTCCTCCTGGATATGCCCCAAAGGGAAACAAAATGACTTGGATACAGAACTCACCAGAGCTGGCCGTTCAGCTACATCAGGTATTTGAGCAGAACAGCATTCCTTACTTCATCGTGGGTGGACTCGCTGCGATCGCATACGGAGACCCTCGGACAACTCGCGATCTCGATGCCGTCATTCAAGCGCCAGCGGAGGGAATAGAGCGAGTAAAAAGCGCTCTAGAAGAGGCAGGTTTTTATGTTGCGGGTGCAGAGGATGCTGGAGCCTCCAGCTTGCAAATAACAA